>NZ_JBFAXR010000048.1:0-59341 GCF_040680895.1 Streptomyces sp. NPDC051940
CGAGCCCTCCCTCCCGTCCCAGGCCGAGGCGCCGTCCGGCGAGGACACCGAGCGGGAGAAGGTCCCCGCCGGCGTGTGACGCCATCGGTTGTGTGCTGGCTGATCTGCCGGCGCGCGTCGGGGGCGTCGCCCAGCACCATCCACATGGTGGCCAGGTCGTACCCCGGCAGGTACCAGCCCGCGCGCTCCCAGTCGAGCAGCACCGGGCCGGCGGGGGAGAGCAGCATGTTGGACAGCAGCGCGTCGCCGTGGCAGAACTGCCCGTGTCCGTGCGCCAGTCCGTGCAGCAGGGACTGCATGTCGCTCATGTCGCGGTCGGTGAGCAGCCCCAGCTCGTGGAAGCGCCGCATCTCCTCGGGGTAGTCCAGCGGCGCGCCGAACACGCCGGACGGGGGCCGCCACAGGTTCACCCGGCAGATCGCGCCCAGCACCGTGCGGATGTCCGACCGCGGCGGCGCCTCCGCCGGATGCCGCTGCAGCGCCGCGACCCGTCCGGGGCTGCGTTCGATGACCAGCGTGCACTTCTCCGGGTCCGCGGCGATCAGGCGCGGCACCCGCACGGGTGGCCGGTGGCGGACGAAGGACCGGTAGGTGGCTATCTCGTGCTGGAAGCGCTCGATCCACTGCGGGGAGTGGTCGATCAGGCATTTGGCGACCGCGGTGGCGCGGCCCGTCGTCCCGATCAGCAGGACGGACCGGCTGCTGCGCCGCAGCACCTGCACCGCGTTGAAGTCGGGGCAGATCCGCTGCACCGAGGCCAGGGCCGCGCGCAGCGGCGCCCCTTGCGGGCCGGACAGGTCGAGTCTCCCGCTCAGGGTCTGGCGGCCGTTCGCCGGCGTCCGCCGTACCCGCGCGCCTCCCGGGACCGTAACCGGCGCCAGGCCGGGCTCGGCGTGGGGGTGTCCGCCGCCCACGGGCACGGTCAGCGTCCGGTGCGGACGGACCTGGGTGGGCGCGGAGGCAGATGTTGCGTACATGGGCGTAACGGGTCCCTTCGCGTGCCGACACAAGGCGTGCACGATGCCGGCCGGGAGAACCGGTGGCGGTCCCGGTCGTTGTACTGACCGGATGCCGCACCGGTGCCGGATCGGTAGGCAGAGGCGGCACCACTGACAGGATCGCCCGCACCCTGGGGAATGCGGTTGGCATGTGCCACCGGTCTACCGGCCGGATCGCGCATCCCTACACCACACCCTGGAGCGGGTGGCACACCATCTGGCGGACCCTGGCGAACCATGGCGAATAGTCGCCCGGCAAGTGAAGCAGGACTAGTGTCCAACTCAGCCGAGCAACCTGGGGGCTTGACGTGAGCAGGGAACCCAACACCAGACTGGCCGACCTCTTCGGGCTGGCCGGCTGGTCGAAGGGCGAGCTGGCGAGACTCGTGAACCGGCAGGCGGGGTCGATGGGTTATCCGCAGCTGGCGACCGACACCTCGCGGGTACGGCGCTGGATAGAGACCGGAGAGATCCCCCGCGATCCCGTGCCGAAGGTGCTGGCGGCCCTGTTCACCGAGCGTCTCGGCCGTGTCGTGACCATTGAGGATCTCGGTCTCGCCCGGGCCGGGCGCGCGAAGCGGCGCCGTTCCGACGGGAACACCGACGGGCTGCCCTGGGCGCCGGAGCGTACGGCCGAGGTACTCACCGAATTCACGGGAATGGACCTCATGCTCAATCGACGCGGCCTGGTCGGCGCGGGCGCCGCGCTCGCCGCCGGCTCAGCACTCACCAGCGCCATGCACGACTGGCTGCACGCGGATCCCGCGTACGCGGCCGAGTCCGCACTGTCCCGCGCCCTCGACCCCCGCTCCTCCTACGACTCCTTCGACCGCGCCACCCCCGTCTCCTACGACCGCTACGAGGCCACCCCCGTCGGCACCGCCGAGGTCGAGGCCCTCGAGCGCTCCGTGGAGGTCTTCCGCGCCTGGGACGCGGCCCGCGGCGGCGGCCTGCAGCGCAAGGCCGTGGTCGGCCAGCTCAACGAGGTGGGCGGCATGCTCGCCTACCAGCACCCCGCGCAGCTGCAGCGGCGGCTGTGGGGGGTGGCGGCGAACCTCGCCGTGCTGGCCGGCTGGATGTCCCACGACGTGGGCCTGGAGCCCACCGCGCAGAAGTACTTCGTCATCGCCACCCACGCGGCCCGCGAGGGCGGCGACCGCCCGCGCGCGGGCGAGGCGCTGTCCCGGGCGGCCCGCCAGATGGTCCATCTGGGCCGGCCCGACGACGCGCTGGATCTGATGAAGCTCGCCCGGTCCGGCTCCGGTCACGCGACACTGCCGCGCACCCGCGCCCTGCTGTGCACCATCGAGGCGTGGGCGCAGGCGGCCAAGGGCAAGGGGCAGGCCATGCGGCGGACGCTCGGGCAGGCGGAGGAGCTGTTCGCGGCGGACAAGGGCGATGTGCCGCCGCCCAGTTGGATGCAGATGTTCGACGAGGCCGATCTGCACGGCATGGAGGCCCTGGCGTACCGCACGCTGGCCGAGTTCGACGCGACCGCCGCCGGGCACGCGCAGGAGCACGCCCGCCAGGCCATGCTGCTGCGGGCGGGCGGGCGGCAGCGGTCGCAGATCTTCGACTACATCTCGATGGCGTCGGCCTGCTTCATCGCCGACGACCCGGAGCAGGCGGACCGCTATGCCCGGCTGGCCCTGCTGACCATCGGGGAGACCTCCTCGCACCGCACCTGGGACCGGCTGCGCGAGATGTACCGGCTGACGGGGCAGTACGCGGGCTATCCGAAGATCCACGAGCTGCGCGAGGAGATCCGGCTCGCGCTCCCGCGCGGGGGGCGCAGGACGGCGAAGGCCTGAGGGCGGGCGGCTCGCGGTCGGGTCGACGTCACGCGGGGGTTCAGTCCGCCGTCACGCAGGGATTCAGTCCGTCGTCACGCGGGCGACGAGCAGGCACGCGCCCGGCGCGCCCGAGGTGGCGTCCGTCAGCACGCTGAGGCACGACTGCGCGTCCGGCGCCTCGGTGATCGCCGGGGCCAGGGACTGCGGGTCGAGTACGGCGTTGAGCCCCGCGGTGTGCAGCACCAGCACCTCGCCGCCGCCGAGTGCGTGCTTCGCCAGCCCGTACAGGGACTGCGCGCCGGTGCCCAGCACCTCGCCGTGCGGCCGGTCCAGGGCGCGCCCCCGGCCGGCGGCGAAGAGCAGCGGCGGCGGATGGCCGGCCTGTGCCCACTGCAGGGTGCGCGTCGCGGGGTCGTACCGGCAGCACAGCGCGCTGCCCAGCATGGGCTGCGCCGAGGCCTCCAGCAGCTGGTTGAGCCAGCCCAGCAGGGGGCCGGGGCCGACGCCGGAGAGCGCCATGCCGCGCAGCGCGCCCAGCAGCATCGCCAGCCCCGAGGTCACCGTCGCCCCGCGGCCGGCGAGATCGCCGACGCTCAGCAGGGTGCCGCCGTCCGGCAGCTGGGTGGCGTCGTACCAGTCGCTGCGGGCCGCCGCCTCGCCGGGCTCGGGGACGAAGTGCACGGCGAGGTCCAGCCCCGCCGGACCGCCGTGCGGGAACCGCAGCGGGCCGCGCCACGGCGGCAGCACGGCCTCCTGCAGCTCGACCGCGAGCCGGTGCTCCTGGCGGCTCAGGGAGTCACGGGCCGCCTTCATCGCCTGTTCGCTGCGGCGTAATTCGCTGACGTCGCGCAGCACCGCCCACATGGAGGCCGTACCGCCGTCCGGGTCGAGTACGGGCTCGCCCACCATGTGCACGGTGCGCTGGGTGCCGTCGGGGCGTACGACGCGGAACTCGCCGTCGATGGTGCGGCCGTCGATCAGGCAGTCCGTGACCATCGCGGTCAGCCGGGACTGGTCGGCGGGCGCTATGGCGGACGGTAGCTCGTCGAGGGAGAGCGGTCCCTCCTCGGCCGTCCGGCCGAATATCGCGTACAGCTCCTCCGACCAGTCGATCCGGTCGGTGAGCAGATCCCACTCGGCGCTGCCGACCCGGGTCAGCAAGGAGCCCGCCGTGCGTCCGGGCGCCGCGGCGCGGGGTTCGCGCAGCTGGGCGAGCTGGGCGTCCAGATCGTCGAGCTGGCTGTCGGCCAGATCGCACACCGCGCGCCGCCAGCGCGCTCCGGGGTCCGCGGTGCCGTACTCCGCGCCGCCGGCCTCGTCCCGTACCGCGTCCACCCCACCGCGTAAGCGCCTGAGCTGCTCGAGCAGCGCATCCACGGCGCCCCGGTCGTGCGGCTCGGCCGCCGGGGAGCGGTCCGGGGAGAGAGGGGACGGCATGAGCACTCCGTTGTCTGCCAGGAACTGCCAGGTGAGGTGGAGAGGGCCGTTACGACTGTGGCACAGAGCGCGACCAAGTGTAAGCAATTTCGCAATACTCGGGGTGGTCATTCCTCTGGCATATGCCAAAGGCCCGCGTTCCGGACAGCGGGGCCGCCGGAACCGGCCGGTCCAGGTAGGCTTCCTCGACGCCGCGGCCCGGACTCCCCCTTCCTGCCGGACGTGGTGTCCGGTACGTCCGTTCGCGGATAATTCCGTTGCCAGCCCAGTCCCCACAACGGATGCTGACCTCATGTTCGAGCCAGTCATAGCGCCCAGCGGAACCCTGCTCGGCCTCCTGCAGAGAGGCCGCGGTGACGGGACTCTGCATGCTCTAGCCGCACCGAAGGCGGAGGCCGCCGTCGCGCTGCAGCAATGCGTCACCCAAGACCCGCGGCGGGACTGGCAGGTCGAGAACCGCTCCTTGTACTACGCCCGGCTCTGGCTGGATCTGGACGCCGGTCTGCAGACCGTGGAGGACCACCTCTTCCACCCCGACGACGTCACCGCCCCCGACGAGCAGCGCACCGGGCTCACGCTCGCCGTCCTCGGCCATCTGGCCGGCTACGGGCGCACCGACGCCCTGGCGCTGCTGCGCCGCTACGCCGCCGGCGGAGCCGGCTGGCAGTGGGCGCTGGACGAACTCGCCGTACGCGACGACGACGAGGGCCTGCGCCGGCTCGGCCCCGCGATCCTCGCCCGCTTCCCGCGCACCCCCGAGGGCGAACAGGCGCTGTCCGCCGCCGTCGCCGAGTCCTTCGAACCGCGCCCCTGGAACCTGTGGGCCGACGACCCCGTGCTCGGCGAGCGCGTCCGGGCCGCCCAGGAGCGCCGCAGCTTCGAACTCTGGCAGCGGCAGCTGCGTCCCCGCGGCCCGCGCCCCGACTGGAGCGTCACCGCCGTACTGGAGTGGGCGCAGCAGGGCTACGAGGAGAATCCCGGACAGCCCCGCCACTCGGCGGCCGCCCGCTGTCTCGCCGCGGTGGCCGTCGCCGGCGACTATCCGGAGCTGCTGTCGGCCGCCCGCGGCGGCCCCGACGGAGCCCGTGCCGCCGCACTGGCCCATCTGGCGGCCGTGCACGACGCACAGGCCCTCGACCTCATCGAGACGGCTTCCCAGACCGGCTCCGCCTATGTGGCGGAGGTCGCGCTCTGTGTGTACGGCTGTATGCGCTCCGTCGCCGCGGTGGCACGGGCGCGACGCTGGGTGCACCGGGACGACGCGCTCGGCACGGCCGCGGGGGTGATGCTCGCCCGGCGCGGCGGTGCGAAGGACGCCGAGTCCGTGCGCGCCGCCCTGCTGCGGACCGTGCGCCTGCACGGGCCCGACACGGCGTCCCTGTGGGCGCTCACGGAGGGCGCCGGACGGCTGGCGATCCGCGACGCCGCACCGGTGCTGCGGCACATCTACCGGGAGACCGCCTCGTCCCAGCTGCGGGGGCTCGCCGCCACCGCCCTGGCGGTCACCGATCCGGCCTTCGGCAAGGGCTTCGCCGTCGAGTGCCTGTGGGACTGCGAGGAGACGACCCGCGAGCTGGCCGCGCGCAGCGCCGAGACGGCCGACTCCCGGGTGGTGGACCAGCTGCGGCGGCTCGCCGCCGATCCGGCCGAGGAGGCCGGCGTACAGACCGCCGTCCGCACGCGCATCGCGCCGGAGGGCACGTGAGGGGCTGAGCCCTCCTTGACGGGCGGGTGGCGAGTGACCCCCGCTGAGTCCTCGCAGTGCGCGCGGCACCCGGCGCGGTGGGCGCGACAGAGGCTGATTTCCGTCTTGCGGTCACGGCTCCGGCGGTGCGCGCCAACTGCTCATGGGACGTTCTCCGCGGCGACAGCTTGACGTGGCCCGGACCACGACCGGCCCGGCCAGAACTCGGGTATGCGTATCGCCATCGTCACCGAGTCCTTCCCGCCCGACGTCAACGGCGTGGCCCACTGCGCCCTGCAGACCGCCCGCCATCTGGTCCGCCGCGGCCACGACGTCCTGGTCGTCGCCCCTGCCGCCCCCCAGGGCACGCCCGAGGGCGCGCCATCCCCCTGCCGGGTGGTGAGACTGCCCGCGATCTCCCTGCCCGGCTACCCCCAGGTGCGGCTCGCCCTGCCGAGCCGGCGGCTGGCCGCAGAGCTGACCGCCCACCGCACCGACCTCGTCCACCTGGCGAGCCCCTTCGTGCTCGGCGCACGCGGCGCGGCGGTCGCCGCCCGGCTGGGCATACCGGCCGTCGCCGTCTACCAGACCGACCTCGGCTCCTACGCCCGCACCTACATGGGCGCCGGCGAGGCCCTCGCCTGGCGGCGGATCCGCGCCGTGCACACGGCAGCGGCCCTCACCCTCGCCCCTTCCTCCGCCGCCATGACACACCTGACGGGCCACGGCGTGCCCCGGGTCCGGCTGTGGCCGCGCGGGGTGGACGCGCACCGCTTCGACCCCGCGCGGCGGGACGAGGCGCTGCGCGCGGGGCTCGTGGGCGACGCGCACACGCTGGTCGGCTACGTGGGACGGCTGGCGCCCGAGAAGCACGTCGAGCTGCTGGCGCTCGCGGCCCGGCTGCCGGGGGTACGGGTCGTGGTGATCGGTGACGGACCGAGCGCCGCCTCCCTGCGCGAGAGCCTGCCGCAGGCGCGCTTCCTGGGGATGCGTACGGGCGACGAACTCGCCCGCCTCTACGCCTCGCTGGACGTCTTCGTCCACTCGGGTCCCTTCGAGACGTTCTGCCAGACGGTGCAGGAGGCCATGGCCTCGGGCGTGCCGGTCGTCGCACCCGCGGCGGGCGGCCCGCTCGATCTGGTGACCCACGGCCGGACGGGGCTGCTCGTGCCCCCGATGGACGCGGAGGCGGTGCGGGACGCCGTCGCGGAGCTGGCGCAGGACCCGGCGCGCCGGGCGGAGTTCGGCGCCCAGGGGCGCGCGGCGGTGGCGGGGCGCACCTGGGAGGCGGTGGGCGACGGGCTGCTGGCGTACTACGACGAGGTCCTCGCGGAGCGCACGGCGGTGGCGGCATGAGCGAGACACGCCCGCAGGGTCCGGCGCGGATGCCGGGGGACGGGGGCGCGGAGGGTGCCTGGGGCCTGTCGGAGGACGAGGCCACACAGGGTGCCGCGCGCCTGTCGGGAGACGGGGTCACGCAAGGTCCCGCGGGTCTGCCCGGGCTCACGCAAGGGCCCGCGGGCCTGTCGGAGCACCCGACGCCGCACCGCCCCGCACACCCACCCAAGGGTACGCGCGGCCTCCGACAAGGGACGTCCTCCGAGGCCGCCCCCGGCCGCGACGGGCTGCGCATCGTCCGGCTCGCGAACTTCGTCGCACCCGCATCCGGCGGGCTGCGCACCGCACTTCGGGAGCTGGGCGCCGGCTACCGCGCGGCCGGCCACGAACCGGTGCTGATCCTCCCGGGACCGGCCGCCACCGACGAACAGACCGAGCAGGGCCGGGTGATCACCCTTCCGGGACCCGTGCTGCCCGGCACCGGCGGCTACCGGGTGCTCGTCGAACGGCGGCCCCTGACCCGCCTGCTGGAGGAACTCGCCCCCGACCGGCTGGAGGTCTCGGACCGCACCACCCTGCGCTGGACCGGCGGGTGGGCGCGCCGTGCCCGCGTGCCCTCGGTGATGGTCTCCCACGAGAGCGTCGACGGCGTGCTGCGCACCTGGGGCGTGCCGGAGAACGCGGCCGTACGGGCCGCCGACACGCTCAACCGCCGTACCGCGTACGCCTTCGGCCGCGTCGTGTGCACCACCGAGTGGGCCGCCCGCGAGTTCGAGCGGATCGGCGCGCGCAACATCCTGCGGGCGCCGCTCGGGGTGGACCTCACCCGCTGCCACCCCGCGCACCGCAGCAGCACCCTGCGGCGGCGACTGGTCGGCGACGACGACGTGCTGCTCGTCATGTGCTCGCGGCTGTCGCCGGAGAAGCGCCCGGGCCGGGCCCTCGACGCGCTGGCGGAGCTGCGCCGCCGGGGCGTACGCGCCCGGCTGGCGGTGGCGGGCGACGGTCCGCTGCGCGAGCGGCTGCGGGCCCGCGCGCGGGCCGAGCGGCTGCCGGTGCGGTTCCTGGGGCATCTGCCCGGCCCGGAGGTCGCCGCGCTGCAGGCGAGCGCCGACATCGCCCTGCAGCCCGGCCCCGTGGAGACCTTCGGGCTCGCGGCGCTGGAGGCGCTGGCCGGCGGAACGCCCGTGGTGGCCAGCGCCCTGTCCGCCCTGCCGGCGATCATCGGCTCGGCGGGGGACACGGCCGTGGATGACGGCGCGGCGTTCGCGGACGCCGTCGAGCGGCTGCTGGCCCGCGACGAGCCGGCCCGCCGCGGCGCGGCGCGGCGGCGGGCCGAGCGGTACGGATGGCCGGCAGCCGTGGACGCGTTCCTGGCGGCACACGGGGCCGCCCGGCTCCCCGCCGCTCGGGAGGCGGCGTGAACGGCCGTGGGGCGTCGCCCAGAAGCCCCGACGGGGGCACGCTCGCCCCCGTCTTCGCCGCCCTCGGCGACTCGCTCACCGAGGGCATCGGCGACCCCGTCCCCGGCGGCGCCTGGCGGGGCTGGGCGCAGCTCCTGGCCGAGGCGCTGCCGGGCGTGGTGTTCGCCAAGCTGGCGCGCAGCGGGGCGCTGAGCGCCGACGTGGCGCACCGGCAACTCCCCGAGGCCCTGCGGCTGCGCCCCTGTGTCGCCTCGGTGGTGGTCGGCGGCAACGACACGCTGCGGGCGTCGTTCGACATCCACTGCGTCGTCAGCGCGCTCGACCTGACGCTGGGCGCCCTGCACGCGCAGGGCGCCACCGTGCTGACGGCCTGCCTGCCGGACCCCGGCCGGGTGCTGGGCCTGCCGTGGCCGCTCGCCCGGCCGCTGGCCCGGCGGATGGACGCGGTGAACACCGCCGTCCACGAACTCTCCGCCCGCTACCGCACCCGGCACGTCCACCTCGCCGGCCACCCCCAGCTCACCGACCGCCGCCACTGGAGCGTCGACCGGCTGCATCCCAGCGAGCGCGGCCACCGGCTGATCGCCCGCGACTTCCACACGGGGCTCGCCGGCACGGGTCTGCCCCTCGGCCCGCCTCCCGCCCCCGAGCCCGCCTCCCCTCCGCCCACCCGGGCGGACAGCGCCCGCTGGATGGCGGTTCAGGGCACCCGGTGGATCGCCGACCGCTGTACGGATCTGCTGCCCGGTCTGCTCGGCCTGGCGGTGAGCGAGGGACGCCACCGGCTGCTGCGGACGGGCGCGACCCTCGACGAGCGCGCGCGCGACGCCACCCGGATCGCCCTCGTGTACGGCACGGCGGCCGCCGCCGACCGCGCTCCGGCGCCCGTCACTGCGACAATGGCCGGATGACGACGGGACGCTGGGAATTCTGGATCGACCGGGGCGGCACCTTCACGGACGTCGTCGGCAAGACGCCCGACGGCCGTCTCGTCGCCCGCAAGCTCCTCTCCCACGACCCCGGCCGCTACCGGGACGCCGCCGTCGCCGGGATCCGGCTGACCCTGGGGCTCGCTGACGGCGAGCCCGTTCCGGCGGAGCGGATCGCGGTCGTCAAGATGGGCACCACGGTGGCCACCAACGCCCTGCTGGAGCGCAAGGGCGAGCCCACCGTCCTGGTCGTCACCCAGGGCTTCCGCGACGCGCTGCGCATCGCCTACCAGAACCGCCCGCGCCTCTTCGACCGCCGCATCCTGCTGCCCGAGGCGCTGTACGACCGGGTGATCGAGGTACCCGAACGCGTCACCGCCCAGGGCGACGTGGTGCGCGCGCTCGACCTGGACGCCGTCTCCGCGGACCTGCGGGCCGCCCACGCCGACGGCTTCCGCAGCGCCGCCGTCGTCTTCCTGCACGGCTACCGGCACGCCGAGCACGAGCAGCGGGTGGCCGAGGAGGCCGGCCGGCTCGGCTTCACCCAGGTCAGCACCTCGCACGAGGTGAGCCCGCTGATGAAGCTCGTCCCGCGCGGCGACACCACCGTCGTCGATGCCTACCTCTCCCCGATCCTGCGCCGCTACGTCGACGAGGTCGCCCGCGAACTGCGCGGCATCCGGCTGATGTTCATGCAGTCGAACGGAGGACTGCGGGAGGCCGCCCATTTCCGCGGCAAGGACGCCGTCCTGTCCGGACCGGCGGGGGGTGTCGTCGGGATGGTGCGGGCGGCGGGCGCCGTCGGGCACGAGAGGGTCATCGGCTTCGACATGGGCGGCACGTCCACCGACGTGTCGCACTACGCCGGGGAGTACGAGCGGGAGTTCGGCACCGAGGTGGCGGGCGTGCGGATGCGCGCGCCCATGATGAGCATCCACACCGTGGCCGCGGGCGGCGGCTCCGTGCTGCACTTCGACGGGCGCCGCTACCGTGTCGGCCCGGACTCCGCGGGCGCCGTCCCGGGCCCCGTCTGCTACCGCAGGGGCGGTCCGCTGACGGTGACCGACGCCAACGTGATGCTGGGCCGCGTCCAGCCCGCCCACTTCCCGGCTGTCTTCGGCCCCGCCGGGGACCAGTCGCTGGACGCCGACGCCGTACGACGCGGGTTCACCGAGCTCAGCCAGGAGGCCGCGGAGGCGACCGGCGACACCCGGACGCCGGAGGAGGTCGCGGCCGGCTTCATCGACATCGCCGTGCTCAACATGGCCAACGCCGTCAAGAAGATCTCCGTGCAGCGCGGCCACGACGTCACCCGGTACGCGCTGGTCAGCTTCGGCGGCGCCGGCGGCCAGCACGCCTGCGCCGTCGCCGACCAACTGGGCATCAGCGCCGTGCTGGTGCCGCCCCTCGCGGGCGTACTGTCCGCGTACGGGATCGGGGTGGCGGCCGCGACCGCGATGCGTGAGCAGTCGGTCGAGGCGGAACTTGACGCGGACTCCCTGCCGGGGATCCGCGAAACCTGCGAGCGGCTGGCGGAGACGACGCGCGAGGAGCTCCGGGCGGACGGTATCGCCGACGAGGCCGTCGGCACGGCCGCCCGCGTCCATCTGCGCTACGCCGGGACCGACTCCTCGATCCCCGTCGAGCTCGCCGAAGCCGACGCGATGGCCGCCGAGTTCGCCGCCGTGCACCGGGCGCGGTACGGCTTCACGATGGACAAGCCGCTGGTCGCCGAGGCGGTGTCCGTCGAGGCCTCCTCCGCACCGCCGCCCGCGTCCCTCGACGCCGTCGAACAGCCCGCGTGGGAGGGGCCGCTGCGGCCGGCCGACCGGATCCGGATGTTCGCCGACGGGCAGATGAGGGACGCGGACCTGTACGAGCGCTCCGCACTGCGCCCCTCCGACACCGTCACCGGTCCCGCGCTGATCGCGGAAGCGGACGCCACGACCGTCGTCGACCCCGGCTGGCAGGCGACCGCCGACAGCCACGGCCACCTCGTACTCACCCGGGTGCGCCCGAGGCCGGAGAGCTACGCCGTCGGAACGGACGCCGATCCGGTGATGCTGGAGGTCTTCAACAGCCTCTTCATGTCGATCGCCGAGCAGATGGGACTGCGGCTGGAGAACACCGCGCACTCCGTCAACATCAAGGAGCGGCTCGACTTCTCCTGCGCGCTGTTCGACCGGACGGGCAACCTCATCGCCAACGCCCCGCACATCCCGGTGCACCTCGGATCGATGGGGGAGTCCATCAAGGAGGTGCTGAAGCGCCGCGAGGACGACATGCGTCCGGGGGACGTGTACGCGATCAACGATCCGTACCACGGCGGCACCCATCTGCCGGACGTCACGGTCGTGACCCCCGTGTTCGACGAAGCGGGGACGGAGCTCCTCTTCCTCGTCGCGTCCCGCGGTCACCACGCCGAGATCGGCGGTATCACCCCGGGCTCGATGCCCGCGTTCAGCCGCACGATCCAGGAGGAGGGCATCCTCTTCGACAACTGGCTCCTCGTCCGCGACGGCCGGCTGCGCGAGGACGAGACCCGTGGGCTGCTCACCTCCGGCCCGTACCCCTCCCGCGCGCCCGACGCGAACCTGGCGGACCTGCGCGCCCAGATCGCCGCCAACGAGAAGGGCATCCGCGAACTCCGCCGGATGATCGACCAGTTCGGCCTCGACGTGGTCCGCGCCTACATGCGGCACGTGCAGGACAACGCCGAGGAGTCGGTACGGCGCATCGTGGCCGGCCTCGACAGCGGCTCGTACCGCTACGAGACGGACAGCGGCGCCGTGATCCAGGTCGCCGTCGACGTGGACCGCGAGGCCCGCGGCGCTGTGATCGACTTCACCGGCACCTCCGAGCAGCAGCCGGGCAACGCCAACGCCCCCAGCTCGGTCGTGATGGCCGCCGTGCTGTACGTCTTCCGCACGCTCGTCGCGGACGACATCCCGCTGAACAGCGGCTGCCTGAAGCCGCTCACGGTGCGCATCCCCGAGGGCTCGATGCTGGCGCCCGTCCATCCGGCGGCGACCGTCGCGGGGAACGTCGAGACCTCGCAGGCCGTCACCGGCGCGCTGTACGCGGCGCTCGGCGTGCAGGCGGAGGGCTCCGGGACGATGAACAACGTCACCTTCGGCAACGACCGTGCCCAGTACTACGAGACGGTCGCCAGCGGCTCCGGCGCGGGCGACGGGTTCGCCGGGGCGGACGCCGTACAGACGCACATGACCAACTCCCGGCTCACCGACCCCGAGGTGCTGGAGTGGCGCTTCCCGGTGCGCCTCGAGGAGTTCTCGGTCCGGCGCGGGAGCGGCGGTCGCGGCCACTGGCCCGGCGGCTGCGGCGTGACCCGGCGGATCCGGTTCCTCGAGCCGATGACGGTGACCCTGCTCAGCAACCACCGGCGGGTCCCCCCGTACGGCATGGCGGGCGGGGAGCCCGGCGGCACCGGCAGCAACCGGATGGAGCGCGCCGACGGCACCGTGACGGAGCTCGCGGGCTGCGACACGGCGTCGGCCCAGGCGGGCGACACGCTGGTCGTCGAGACACCCGGCGGGGGCGGGTACGGCGCGCCGCAGGCCTAGGGCGGGGCCGTGCGCGGCGACGACGGATCTCGAGTAGCCGTGATCGCGGGCGGTGGGAAGGATGGGGGCGTGAGGCCCACCGACAGCCCGAAACCGCGCGAGTCCGTCGGCGAGACTCGGTGGCCGATGGCTGCGGCCGTCGTCGCCGCACTGGTGCTGACCATCCTGCTCCCCGAGGACTTCCGTCTGGCGCCCCGCTGGTGGGTGTACTGGCGCTCAGCGCTGTCTGGTCGACCGTCCACCTGGTCGACGACATCCTCAACGCGGGGAAGGAGACCGGCTCCGCGTCGAGCCTGCTGCAGACCGGCGGCACGGTGTGGGCCTGCACCGTCCTCGTCTTCTCCCTGCTGTATTACGAACTCGACTGCGGTGGACCAGCCGCCCGCGCCCACCGCATGCCCCGCACTCCCGCCCTCGCCTTCCCGCAGCAGCTCAGCCCCGAAGTGAGCCCCCCGGCTGGCGACCCCGCTTCATCGACTACCTCTACCTCGGGCTCACCAACGCCACGGCCTTCAGCCCCACCGACGTCATGCCGCTGGCCCCCTGGGCCAAGACCGCCATGGGCGTCCAGGGCGTCATTCCCTCGCGCCCGGCTCCGTCCAGCCGTGTCGCACGGCGTGGGCGCCGAGCTGCATCCGGGTTCCGACCCCGGAGATGTCCATGAGGTGGCGCAGGCGCCGGTGCAGCGTGCGCGGAGACAGACCGAGTTGTGTCGCGGCCGTCAGGTCCGTCACGCCGGCCAGGAGCAGTGCGAGGATCCTGCGGTCGAGGTCGGTCGGGCCTTGCGGACCGGACTCGACGGTGGGTTCGGCTCCGCCTCCGGTGCCCGCCAGCTCCAGCGGGTGGGCGGCGCGCCACACCGTCTCGAACAGCGCGTCCATCGCGTCCAGCAGGCCGCTGCGGTGCAGCAGCACGGCGCCGGGCTCTCCGACCGGTGTGACCGCGAGCGGGACGAGGCCGAGGTCGGCGTCGGCAAGCACGAGCTTCATCGGCAGGTGGTCGGCGACTCGCAGCTGCACGCCGTTGCGCACGGATTCGATCGCGTCGTGGACGATGCCCGGCTCCGCCAGCACGGCCCGGTCCAGTACCGCGCGGAAGCGCACTCCGCGGTCGAGGGCCATGGGTTCGGCCGTGTTCTCGTCGGGAGGCAGGGCGACGAAGGGTGCGGTGATGAAGGTGCGGACCTGCGTGCGGGCTGCCTGCTGCACCTGGAGGAAGCGATGGCGGATGGCGTCGACACCCGTGACGACCTCGATCAGATCGCTGATGCTGCCGCCGGTCATCGCCGCCCGGTGCTCCTCGGCGAAGGTCACCAGTGCCCGTTCGGCCATGCGCAGCCCGTCCCGGCGCTGGCTGATGAGAGCGCCGAGCGCCATGGCCGGCGGCGCGGCGGTGAACCGCCCGTCCGCCGCACTGGTCGCCAGGCCCCACTCGACCAGGCGGGACAGTGCCTTCTCGACGTGTGCCCGCGACAGCGCGAGCAGGTCGGACAGGAGGACCGCGGTGGAGTCCGGCCGACCGAGCAGCGCCCGGTAGACGCGCTCGTCCTCGGGTTCGAGGCCCAGAACATCCAGCATCGACGATCGACTCTCTTCCGCTTGCCGCAGCGGGGAGAGTATGCGCCATGGCGGCAGATCCTGAAAAGTCCCTGCTGGGAGCAGGTGGGACGGGAAGGGCCCCGGGGAGTCGCCTCCCCGGGGCCCGATGGTGGGGCTCATCGCAGGCCGTACGCCCTGATGATCTCGTTCTTGACGCTGTAGCCGCTGTCCGTCTCGGCGCTCGCGCGGACCGAGACGAAGCCGCCGGGCTTCTTCGCCGTCTGGAAAGTCCCCGTCCAGTAGCCGCCGGTGCCCTTGTGCACGGTCACCTTCTGCCAGGTGGCGCCGTCGTCGTAGGAGACGTCCAGCTTCACCGCGGTGACCTTGCCCGGTACGGTGCCGAGGTCCATCGACACCGGCTTGAGCGCGATCTCCTGGGTCGCATTGGCACGGATGTCGCCGTGCAGGTCCGACTCCAGCTTGTAGTCAAGGTTCAGCACCGAGAACGGCTCGAAGAAGTCCGAGTCGGTGGTGTCGGACATGAAGGTCCACTCGGTGTGGGTGCGCGTCGACAGCCGGAAGACGTCGCCGGGCCGCTCCACGTCGAGGACGGTGCGGTAGGGCAGATTGCCCGCCGGCACCTCCACCCACTGCATGTCCCCGCTGACCGGGTTGTCGTGGATCAGCGTGTCGCCCTGGAAGACCTGCAGGTGGGACGGCGTCTCACCCCACGGCAGATAGCCGCCCAGCCGCATGTTGTCGCTGGAGGAGGCCCACGCCTGCACGTTCCAGGTCATGAAGTTCTGCCAACGGGAGTTGTACACGCCGAAGGACTCGCTCTGAGCGGGCCTGGTTGCCGGCGCGTACCAGTCCAGGCCGGTGGTGCTGCCCTTGGTGTAGGTGTTGTCGCCCGACACCATCACCCACGGCAGGTTTCCGTCGATGCCCTGGGCGTGGAACTCCCGCCACACCTGGCCCGGGGTCACCCATTCGGTGCGGGTGCCCGGGTGCCACTCGGCCTCGGGGAAGTTGAACGACGGGCTGAGGGTGAAGTCGGACCGGTAGCCCTCCGACAGCTTGCCGTCCGTGGCCGAGTAGTAGCGGGCGTCGATCCGGGCGAGGTCGTCCTTGGTCGGCTTGTAGACAAGGGGACGGTCCGGCACCTGGCCGGGGTAGTCCCGGGTCAGGTCGTAGACGTACGGCGTGAACTCCCGCTGCTTCACGGTCAGCTTCACGATGCCGGTCTTGGCCATCGCGATGAGGGCCCTGCCCGCGTCGCGGTGCACGGTGGCGACCGGAATGGCCGACTCGCCGCCGTACTCCATCAGGCCGCCGACACCGTCGTTGACCACGATCAGCGCTTTCGCACCGGCCGCGACCGCGGCCTCGACGCGCTCCTGCGGCGAGACCTCGTCGCCGCGCTCGACGACGACGAGCTTGCCCTTGGCGCTGACCTTCTCGTACGCGGCCGCCGCGCCGTCGCCCGCGTAGACGGCGTTCAGCCTGTCCGTGGAGGTGCCCAGGTCGCTGCCCGCCTGCACCAGCGCATCGAAGCGGATCCGGCCGTCCAGGGTGCTCAGGCCGAGCATCGGCTCACCCTTGCGCCAGCGGGTGATGAGCGTGAACTCGCCCTTCGTCATCGGCTCCGTCGGCGCGACGTAGATGTCGTCGATCATCGGCGGCACCAAGTAGGCGCTGCGGTAGTCCATGAACGGGTCGAGGCCCTCGTAGTGGACGTTGAAGTCGACCTTGCGCTGGCGGTCCTCGGTGCGCTGCGGCGCCTCGGTCTGCAGCAGGCGCGCCTTGCTCGCGTCCAGCACCACGTCCGCGGAGCCGTCCTTGATGATGGTCTCCGGATCGACCAGTACGGCCACACCCGAGCGGTCCGCCTTCTCACCGGCCACGTCCACGTACGCCGCGACGGAGTACTGGCCGGGTGCCATACGCATGGTGGTCGAGCCGTCGACGTAGAGGTTCCACGGCCAGAAGTCGCCGGCGAGGTTGACCGTGACCCAGCCGGCGGCGGGCTTGCCGTCCCGGCCGACCAGCTTGATGTTCAGGTCGTAGCGCTCCTCCTCCTTGAGCAGTGCCACGGAGGTGCGCGTCACCGGCTTCCCGGTGGCCGCGTCGGTGGCCGTCACGTAGCCGACGTGCCGGCCGGCCGAGGCGGCCTGCGGGTCACCGGTCACCGGGACGGTGGCCTTGCTGCCCGCCGGGACGGTCACCGTGGTGGCGCCCAGGATGAACGGGTCGCCCTCGCTGGTCAGCGCCAGGTTCAGCGTGACGTCGGCGGAGCCGGTGTTGGTGTAGGTCAGGTCCTTCGTGACGGGGACGTCACTCGGTTCGTGCGGCCACGTGTAGTTGCCGAAGAACAGCGACCCGGTGCCGCGGACCGTGGCGTTCACGGCGGCGGCCACGTCGAGCCGGCCGGTGCCGACCTCGTACGGCGAGTACCCGTCGGCCAGTCCCTTCGCGGTGCTCATCAGGTGTTCCTTGAGCTGCGCGCCGGTCCAGTCCGGGTGCTGCTGGGCCAGGATCGCCGCACCGCCGACCACGTGCGGGGTGGCCATCGAGGTGCCGCTGATGGTGCGGTAGAGGCCCTCTCCACCGTCGGTCATCTCCTGCGAGCGGGCCGCGGTGATGTCCACGCCGGGCGCCGCGATGTCCGGCTTCATGCCGCCGGAGTAGGCCAGCGGGCCGGTGCTGGAGAAGGACGCGAGCCGGTCCTGCTTGTCCGTGGCGGCCACGGTCAGCGCCGAGGCGGCCGCGCCGGGGGAGGAGATGCTCTCCGGGCCGGCGTTGCCGGCGGCGATGACGAACAGAGTGCCGTACTGCTCGGACAGCGCGTCGACCGTCTGCGACATCGGGTCGCTGCCGTCCGTCGGGTAGGTGTCGCCGAGGCTCATGTTGACCACGTCCGCACCGGACTCGGCGGCCCACTGCATGCCGGCCATCACCCAGGAGTCCTGGCCGTAGCCCTCCGCGCCGCCGAGTACCTTGCCGACGAACAGGTCGGCGTCGGGGGCGACGCCCTTGTTGTCACCGCCGGAGGCGGCGCCGGAGCCGACGATCGTGCCGGCCACATGCGTGCCGTGCCCGTTGACGTCGGTGACGCCCTCCTCCGGTACGAAGCTGGCCGTACCGTCGATCAGGCCGTCGAAGTCGGGGTGGTTGACGTCGATGCCGGTGTCGAGCACCGCGACCTTGACGCCCTTGCCCGTGTACCCGGCAGCCCAGGCCTCGGGTGCGCCGATCAGCGGCACGCTCTCCTTCAGGCTGGCCTTCACGCGGCCGTCGAGCCACAGCTTCGCCACACCCGCGCCCAGCGTCGTGCTGCCCTGCGGGGCGACGGCGGTCCAGAAGGTGCGGGCCTGCCGCTTCGGGGTGGTGAGGGCGGCACCGCGTATGCCCTTGAGCTTGCGGGTCAGCTTGCTGCCGCGGGGTGCCGTCGGCTCGACGGCCGCGCGGGACTTCGGCTGTGTGTACGTCGCGATCAGCGGCACCGCGGCCGCCTTCGCGTCGTCGTAGCCCATCTCGATCAGGTCGGTGACGTTGAACAGCCGCCGGTCCAGCTTGCCCGCGCCCAGCAGCGACTCCGCCTCGTCCGGGACGACGAAGAGATCACCCTTGATCTCCTGGAACTTCACGCCGCCGACGGCGCTGTCCGGCCGGTCGACGTCAGCTGTTTGCTTGCCATCGGCCATCGTCGTGACCGTGACGACATCGCCGGTGACCAGGGTGACCTTGTGGGTCGCCGAAGCCTTGGCGGGAACGGAGGGCTTGCTCGGGGAGGCTTCTGCGGGCGCTTGCACAACGGCGAGCACCGATGCCAGCAGGGGCACCGCGGCGGCGGCCGAGAGCAGCTGCCGGCGCCTGCGCCGGAAGGCGGAAGCATGGGAGGTGGAGGACATGCCATGGGTCTATCGACCGGGGAACGCCGCCGTGAAGGCCTCACGACGGCAAGTCCTCGCCATGGCAAACACTTGCCACCCGGGCCCGGACCTGCCCAGCAACGCGAGGGTCTCGTTCCGCCGATATGCGCCGGGGGGCGAAGGGGGTCAAATTGGAAGTATCCGACCCGCCGGACGAACGTGCCCGGCGGGCAGGCAGTACGGCAGGGAGGTACCTGTCATGACAACGCACGTGAGTGACACCGGCCCGCGGGAGCTGACACACCGCAGCGGCTGGTGGGTGTTCGCTGCTGTGATCATGCTCTTCAGCGGCATCATGATGCTGCTCGGGGGCATCTCGGCCATTGCCGAGGACGACGTGTTCCTGGCCACCCCCAACTACATCTATGAGCTCGACCTCACCGGATGGGGATGGATCCATCTCATCCTGGGCATCGTGATCGCGCTCACCGGCGTGGCCCTGTTCACGGGCGCCGCCTGGGCCCGGATCGTCGGCGTGGCACTGGCCGGTCTCAGCATGATCGCCAACTTCCTGTGGCTCCCGTACACGCCTTGGTGGGCACTGCTGTTCATCGCCATCGATGCCCTCATCATCTACGGTCTGTGCGTCACGCCCAGGCCGACGAGCTCCTGACATCCGGGACCGCCGCGGCCGCGGCGAACACGACGGCCGCCGGGCGGCAGCCCGCCCTGGTGCTCGTCGTCGGCGTCGCCGGGTCGGGCAAGACGACGGTGGCGCGCCTCCTTGCCGAGCGGCTGGGCTGGGAGTTCCGGGACGCGGACGACTTCCACTCCGAGGCCAACCGCACCAAGATGGCCGCGGGCCACGCGCTCACGGACGGCGACCGTGGCCCGTGGCTCGCGGTCGTCGGCGAGTGGATGAACCAGGAGATCGCGGCCCGCCGGCCGGCGGTCCTGGCCTGCTCCGCACTCAAGCGGGAGTACCGCGACAGGCTGCTGGCGGGGCGCCCGGGTGTCCTCCTGGTGTACTTGACGGGATCCCGCGAGCTGATCCGCTCCAGGCTGGCCGCCCGGCACGGGCACTTCTTCGCGGCCGAGCTGCTGGACAGCCAGTTCGCCGACCTCCAGCCGCCCGGGCCCGACGAACACCCGTTGGTGGTGGAGATCGACCAGCCACCGGACGCGGTCGTCCGAGCGGTGCTCTCCCTGATGCCGGAAACGGCCTCCGCGCAGCAACCGCCGGTCCACGCCGGCGTGGACGGTGGCCCTTCGGCCGCTCCCGGCGCCACGGGCGCGCAGTGGCGGCTGAGCCGCGGCGGGCACAGTGCCGTGGTGGTCGAGCTGGGCGGAGCCCTGCGCGACTACAACGTGAACGGCCGACCGCTGCTCGACGGGTTCGCCGCCGATGCCGCCATCACGGGCGGACGGGGGCAGCTGCTCATCCCCTGGCCCAACCGCGTGGGCGGCGGACGCTACCGCTTCGACGGCCACGACCTGCAGCTCCCCTTGACCGAACCGGAGCACGGCAACGCGATCCACGGACTGCTCCGCTGGACCCCGTGGCGGCTCCTCGCCCGCACCGAGGACGCGGTGATGGTTGGCACGACGCTCTGCCCGCAGCCCGGATACCCCTTCCTCCTCGAGGTCCGCGCCGAGTACCGGCTGGGGCCCGAGGGCCTCGAGACCGCCGTACACACCACCAACACCGGTACCGCGCCCGCACCTTACGGGGTGGGGCAGCACCCCTATCTGACCGTCGGCACCGACCTCGTCGACACCGCGCTGCTGACCGTTCCCGCACGGGACCTGCTGCGTACCGACGACCGGGGCCTGCCGGTCGGCACGGAGCCCGTCGACGGGACCCCGTACGACTTCCGCACCGCCCGCCCCATCGGCGGTCTGCGGCTGGACACCGCCTTCACCGGGCTCGACCGGAACTCCGACGGCCGGGCCGTCGTGCGGCTGGCGCATCCCTCCGGACTGCGGGGCGTCGATCTGTGGCTCGGTGAGGGCGCCCGGTATGTGCAGGCATACACCGGCGACACGCTGTCCCAGCCCGAACGGCGGCGTCGCGGCGTCGCCGTCGAGGCGATGTCCTGTCCGGCGGACGCGTTTCGCAGCGGCACGGATCTCACGAGGCTGGAAGCGGGCGCCACTCACGTGCTCCGCTGGGGCCTCACCCCGTGGGGCTCCCCGTGAGCCCGTCCCCGCACCGTTCGGCCGCCTCCGGCATGACCGCCGACGAGTTCCGCGCGCTCTACGAGCGCCTGCGGCGTGAGGGGGCGCCATCCACCGGAGACGGCCGGCGCGGCGCGCTGCGCCGTCTGACGCCCGAGCGCGTGGCGAAGGCCGTCGCGGAGGTCCGCCTGGGGCGCACGGTGTCGCTGGCGGCTCCGATCGAGACCGTGCCGGGCCCCGACGACCCCGAGCCCGCCGTGCACCGGATGACCGGGCCGAGTGCGCACGACCTCCGGGCGGAAGGGCTGCACTTCGCCACCGACCGGTTCGCCATGAACGTGCACGGGGACGCGGACAGCCATCTCGACGCCCTGTGCCACGTCGTGTTCGACGGTGAGCTGTACGGCGGAGTACCCGCGAGCACCGTGACGGCCGAGCGCGCCCGCACGCTCTCCGTGGACCTGCTCCAGGACGGCATCGTCGGCCGGGGTGTGCTGCTGGACATCCCCCGGCTGCGCGGCGTGCCCTGGCTGGAACCGGGCGACCATGTGACGGCGGACGATCTGACGGCCGCCGAGTCCTCGCAGGGCGTCGGTGTCGGGCCGGGGGACCTGCTGTTCGTCAGGGTGGGGCACCGCCTGCGCCGTACGGAACTCGGGCCGTGGAACGCGGCGAAGGCCCGGGTCGGCCTCCATCCGACCGCCGTCGGGTTCCTGGCCGAGCGGCAGGTCGCGGTCCTGGGCGGCGACGGCAACAACGACACCGCGCCCAGCGCGGTGGAGGACATCGGCTTTCCCGTACACGTCCTGGCCATGCGCGCCCTGGGGATCCACCTCATGGACTACCTGCAGTTCGAGGATCTGGCCCCGCTCTGCGCGCAGACCGGGCGCTGGAGCTTCCTGTGCGCGCTCGCCCCCTTGCGGCTGCCCGGAGCCACGGGCTCGCCCGTGAACCCGGTCGCGGTGCTCTGACGGAGTCCGGTCCGGCGACCTGCCTCCGGTCGCCGTTCCAGGGCGGGGCGGATACGTTCGGTGGGGGGTGGGACCGCGTGGGCCCTTCGCGGCCGGGAGACAGGGTGTGACGCCAGGTCAGGCCCGTGATCACAAGGACGGTGGTCGCCGTGGGCGACGCCCCTCACTACGACGTCGTCATCATCGGTACCGGGGCCGGCGGCGGCACCCTCGCCCATCGGCTCGCCCCGTCCGGGAAGCGGGTGCTGCTCGTCGAACGCGGCGGCTACCTGCCGCGTGAGCGGGACAACTGGGACTCGACGGCCGTGTTCGTCAAAGGCAAGTACCGGGCACCGGAGTTCTGGATCGACCGGGACGGGACGGAGTTCCCTCCCGAGGTCAACTACTACGTGGGGGGCAACACCAAGTTCTACGGCGCCGCCCTGTTCCGGCTGCGGCCCGAGGACTTCGGCGAGCTCCGCCACCACGGCGGGCTCTCACCCGCCTGGCCGATCGGGTACGACGAGCTGGAGCCGTACTACACGCAGGCCGAGCACCTCTACCTCGTCCACGGACGGCACGGCGAGGATCCCGGCGAGGGTCCGGTGAGCGCCCAGTACGCCCATCCGCCGGTGGCGCACGAACCGCGCATCCAGCAGTTGAGCGACGACCTCGAGAAGCGCGGCCTGCACCCCTTCCACCTGCCGATCGGCGTCAATCTCAGCCAGCTGGACGGCGGGCGGGCCGCCCACTCCAGTGTCTGCATCCGCTGCGACCGGGTGGACGGCTTCCCGTGTCTGGTACGCGGGAAATCCGACGCCGAGGTGATCTGCGTCGAGCCGGCCCTGGAGCACCCCAACGTCGAGCTGGTCACGGACACGCAGGTGGTCCGCCTGGAGACCGACGCGCGCGGACGCAGTGTCAGCGCGGTCGTCGGGCGGCTCCCCGACGGCACGCAGGTGCGGTACACCGCGGATGTGGTGGTCGTCTCCTGCGGGGCCGTCAACTCCGCGGCACTGCTGCTGGCCTCTGCCAACGACCACCATCCCCGCGGACTCGCGAACAGCTCCGACGTGGTCGGCCGGTACTACATGCGGCACAACAACATGGCCCTCATGGCGGTGTCGAAGGAGCCCAACGACACCCGGTTCCAGAAGACCCTGGCGCTGCACGACTGGTACTTCGGCGCGGACGACTGGGACTTCCCGCTGGGCGGGATCCAGATGCTGGGCAAGTCGGACGCCGAGCAGATCCACGGCCAGGCCCCCAGATGGGCCGGCGCGGTCGCACCCGACATGCCGTTCGAGGTGCTGGCCCACCACGCCGTCGACTTCTGGCTGTGCGGCGAGGACCTGCCGCTGCCGGACAACCGGGTCACCCTCGACGCCGACGCCCGTATCCACCTCGCCCTCGACGAGAAGAACAACGTCGAAGGCCTGGAGCGGCTGCGGCACAAACTGCAGGGGATGCTTGGCCATCTGGGCATGCACGAGCACCACCTGCTGTCCCGCAGCATCTACCTGCACAAGGGCATGCCGATCGGGGCGACCGCGCACCAGGCGGGCACCGTGCGCTTCGGCGACGACCCCGCCTCCTCGGCTCTGGACACCGACTGCAAGGCCCACGATCTCGACAACCTGTACGTCGTCGACACGAGCTTCTTCCCGAGCATCGGTGCGGTCAACCCGTCGCTGACGGCCATCGCCAACGCCCTGCGGGTCGGCGACCACCTCCTGGCCCGACTCGGCTGAGGGGCGGCACTGGTCGGACGACGATGCCCGGCCCTGCCCCGACCGGACGAAGACGCCCCGCACTGCCCCGATCGGACGAAGATACCCGGCCCAACGGCCTAACGGCCGCTCCCGCGACATGCCCTCCGCCGCGGCCGGTGATTGGGTGACGTCCTGCCCGCCCGGCCCCGAGGGCGGAGCGCAGCCGCGCAGCGAGGAGGCAGGACGTCATGGATTCGGCCGTACAAGCACCGCAGGGTGTGATCCCGGCACGTCTGCTGCACGGGCAGAAGGCGCTGGTCACCGGAGCCAATTCGGGCATCGGCAAGGCCACGGCCATCGCCCTCGGCCGGGCCGGCGCGGACGTGGTCGTCAACTACGTGACGGACCGTGAGGCCGCCGAGCAGGTGGTCGAGGAGATCACTTCCGCCGGGGTGCGCGCGGCGGCGTACGAGGCGGACGTGTCGCAGGAGGACCAGGTCGTGGCCCTGATGGACCGGATGGTCAAGGAGTTCGGGACCATCGACGTCCTGGTCGCCAACGCGGGACTGCAGCGGGACGCCCGGCTGACGGACATGACCCTGGCCCAATGGCAGAAGGTCATCGACGTCAATCTCACCGGTCAGTTCCTGTGTGCCCGGGAGGCTGCCAGGGAGTTCCGGCGCCGCGGCGTGGTCCCCGAGGTGTCACGCGCCGCCGGGAAGATCATCTGCATGAGCTCCGTGCACCAGCTCATCCCCTGGTCGGGCCACGTCAACTACGCGTCGTCCAAGGGCGGTGTGCAGATGATGATGCAGACCCTGGCCCAGGAGCTCGCTCCGGAGAAGATCCGGGTCAACGGGGTCGCCCCGGGGGCGATCAAGACGCCGATCAACCGTGCCGCCTGGGAGACGGCGGAGGCCCGGGAGGACCTCATGCGGCTGATCCCGTACGAGCGGATCGGTGAACCCGAGGACATCGCCGACGCGGTGGTCGCACTCGCCTCCGACCTCATGGACTACGTGGTGGGAACCACCTTGTACGTGGACGGCGGCATGACGCTCTTCCCGGGGTTCGCCACCGGCGGATGACCCCCTCCCGGTCCGTCGCAGTCACGAACCCCGAAGGCTCGTATGCCCACCTCGCTCCACCTGCTGGCGGAAGCCCCGGCCCAGCTCCTGCCGGCCCGGGAACTCATGGCCTTCACCCTGGCGTCGCACATCATCCTGGTGCCCCTGGGCGTGGCCTTCCCCTTCATCACCCTGGTCATGCACTACCGCGGGCTGCGCCGCAAGGACGCCACGGCCCTCCTCCTGGCGCGGCGCTGGTCGGCCGTCATGGCGGTGCAGTTCGCGGTCGGCATCGTCACCGGCACGATGCTCTCGTTCGAGTTCGGTCTCCTGTGGCCCGGCCTGATGGGGAGGTGGGGTGATGTCTTCGGGATCGGATTCGGCGTCGAGGCCTGGGCGTTCTTCCTGGAAGCCGTGCTCATCGCCATCTACCTGTACGGGTGGCGGCGGCTGAAGCCCCGTACACACTTCCTGCTCGCCCTGCCGCTCCCGGCCACCGCGCTGCTCGGGGCGTTCGGGATCCTGGCCGCCAACTCCTGGATGAACACGCCGCAGGGCTTCTCCCTCGACGCCGAGGGCAACCCGGTCGACGTGAACGTACGGCAGGCGATCTTCACGCCGATGTTCGGTCCGCAGTACTGGCACTTCGTCGTGGCCATGATCGTCACCGCGGGCTTCATGGTGGCCGGCGTCTACGCCGTGGGCTGGCTGCGCGGCCGCCGCGACCGTTACCACCGGATCGGCTTCGCCGTGCCGTTCACCATCGCCGCGGTGGCCGCTCCGCTGCAGTTCATCCTTGGCGACGCCATCGCCCGGTCGGTGTTCCACAAACAGCCGGTGAAGTTCGCCGCGATGGAGATCGTCTGGGAGACCGACACCCGGGTACCGGAGTACCTCTACGGGCGCCTCCAGGAAGACGGGACGGTGTCGGGCGGCATCAAGATCCCGCTGCTCGACTCCGTACTGGCCGGATTCAGTCCGGACACCAAGGTGGTGGGACTGACCTCCGTCCCGGCCGACGAGCGTCCCACGGCCCTTCAGGCGACCATCGCCCACTGGGGCTTCGACACCATGGTCTTCATCGGGACCGCCCTGGTGCTCCTCGCCCTCTGGTACGGACTCGTCTGGCTGCGGCACCGCCGGCTGCCCGCCTCGCCGTGGTTCTACCGCTCCGCGGCCTGTGCGGGCGTCGCCTCCGTCCTGGCCGTCGAGTGCGGCTGGATCACCACCGAGGTGGGGCGCCAGCCCTGGATCGTGTACCAGAACATGCGGGTCGCCGAGGCGGTGACGTCGACCCGCTCCACCAGTCTGTGGATCATGCTCGGCGTGGTGGTGGTGGTCTACGTGTTCCTCTTCGGCTCGTTCCTCGCCGTCCTGCTCAAGATGCGCACCCGGTGGCGGCTCGCCGACGAGCAGCAGTCCGCGGGAGGCCCGGGCCACGTACCCGAGGCGGACGCCCCCTACGGTCCGCGGGGGCCGCTCCCCGCCGGCACGGGAGCCGCCCGGTCCGAGGACGGCCGCCCGTGACCGCCGACGTGATCGCCGTCGTGCTGCTCCTGGCCGTGACCGCCTACACGTGCGCGGGCGGCACGGACTACGGGGCCGGCTTCTGGGATCTGACGGCCGGCGGGGCGCGACGCGGCCAGCGTCCCCGGTGGCTCATCGACCACGCCATGGCGCCCGTGTGGGAGGTCAACAACGTCTGGCTGATCTTCGTCCTGGTCATCATGTGGACGGGCTTCCCCGTCCTGTTCCAGACCGTGTTCACCGCGCTGTGGCTCCCGCTGGTGCTGGCCGTCACGGGCATGGTCCTGCGCGGCGCCGGCTTCGCGTTCCGCAAGCCCTCCCGGCGGCTCGCCGGCCGCCGCCTGTACGGCGCCGCGTTCGCCTCGGCCTCGGTCGTCACGCCGTTCTTCCTCGGCGCCGCTGTCGGCGGCGTCGCGTCGGGGCGCGCGTCGCCCGGTACCGAGGCCTCGGCGGACGCCTGGTCCAACCCCACCTCGCTGGTGTTCGGACTGGTCGGCGTCGCCACCACGGCGTTCCTCGGCGCGGTGTTCCTCACCGGGGACGCCCGCCGGTTCGACGCGCCCGATCTGGTCGCCTACTTCCGGCGGCGGGCGCTGGGCAGCCTTGCCGTCCTCACCGTGCTGGCCGTGGTCACCGGGTTCATCACCCACGAGGACTCCCCGCATGTGTGGCACGGCCTCAGCCACGGGCTGGGACTGTTCTTCGTCGTCCTGGCCGGAGCCGCCGCACTCGCGACGGCCTGGCTGGCCATGCGGACACCGGGCGTGTGGGTGCGCGTCACGGCGGTGGGAGTCGTCGCGTCCGCTGTCCTCGCCTGGGGCATGGCCCAGCGCCCCTACCTCGTACCCACCTCCTTGACCGTGGCCGAAGCGGCGGGCGCGCCGGCCACCCTGACGTGGCTGGTGATCGTCACGCTGGTGGCCCTGGTGCTCGTCGTGCCCGCCGTCGTCCTTCTCTACTGGCTGGACACCCACGGTGAGCTGGCGGAGCTCACCGACGCCGAACTGCGGCGAAGCGAGCCGCGGTGAGCGACGACGAGATCCTGCTGGGAATCGCCCTGACCGTGGCGCTCGCCACCGGTTCGCAGATCCTGGCGAGCAAACTGCGCGTACCGGCACTCATCATCCTGCTGCCGGCCGGGTTCACCGCCGGTGCGATCACGGACGTCGTCCATCCGGACAACCTGCTGGGCTCGTCCTTCTCCGCCATTGTGTCGATCTCGGTCGCGGTGATCCTCTACGACGCGGGTCTGGGGCTCGACCTGCGCTTGCTCGGCGGCCGCACCCGGGGGGTCGTGGGCAGGCTGCTGGCGTACGGCGTGGTGCTCACCTTCCTCGTCACCGGGTCGGTCGCACCGGCGATGTTCGGGATTCCGCTGCACATGGCAGCGATGCTCGGCATGATCCTCGTCGTGTCGGGGCCGACCGTCGTGGGTCCGCTGCTCGACTTCGTACGCCCCAGCGACAAGGTACGGCGCATCCTGATCTGGGAGGGGACGCTGACCGACCCGATCGGCGGCATCCTCGGCGCCCTGACGTTCCACGCGGTCGCCTCGTCGCACCAGGTCGACATCGGCCGGGGCTACCAACTGGGCCAGTTCGGCCTCAGTCTGGCCGTCGGGCTGGCCGGCGGGGCCGTGGGCACGGCCCTGCTGTGGTTCACGCTGCGCGTCCTGCGGCTCGGCGAGACCCTGGGCACACTGGCTCAGCTCGCCACCGTGCTCGTCGTCTCCGCGGGCTCCGACATCGTGCGGGACGACACCGGACTCATCGCCGCGATCGCCACGGGCCTCGCCGTCACCAACCTCCCGGGCTTCGACATGCCCGCGCGGCGCCCCTTCTTCCAGACCCTGGTGCAACTGGTCATCGGGCTGCTGTTCATCTCCATCTCCGCGACCGTCACACCGGCCTCGCTGGTGCCGGTGCTCCTTCCCGCGCTCGGCCTCGTCGCGATCCTCGTCCTGGTGGTACGCCCGATCGTGGCACTGGCGGCGTCCGCGCGCACGGACCTCACCCGGGGCGAGCGCGGGTTCGTCGGATGGATGGACCCACGCGGCATCGTCGCGGCCGCCACGGCGTCGGCGTTCTCCGCCGGCCTGATCGAGCGTGGGGTGAACGGGGCGGAGAAGCTCCTCCCGGTCACCTTCCTGGTGATCGTGGGGACCGTTGTGCTGTACGCGCTGACGGCGGCACCGGTGGCCCGGCGGCTGGGTGTGGTCAAGGCGGCGGGCACGCGCGTCCTCCTCGTGGGCGGCGAGCCTTGGGTGGTCGACATGGGGCGGGCCCTGAAGTCCGCCGGCCTCGACGTGCTGATGTGGGCCGGACTCGACGAGGAGCGGCGACGGATCAGCGGAGCGGGAGTGGATCTGGCCAAGGGCGACCTGCTGGCCACCGGAATCAACCCCGGGGCGCGGCTGGAGGGCGTGACCGCGGTGTTCCTGGCCACGGACGACGACGACTTCAACGCGCTCGCGTCGGTCGTGATGCAGGACAGCGTGGAGGGGCCGGTCTTCCGCGTCGGGCCCCCGCACGACAGCCACGGAGTGGTCGCCCCGTACACGGGCGGCGACATCCTCTTCGGCCGCTCCCTGGTCCGGCACGTCCTGGCGGAGCGCTACGAGCAGGGCGCCCGGTTCGTGGTGCAGCCGGCCACCGTCCCGCCGCCGCCGGAGCACGACACCCTCTTCGTCGTACGGGCCGACCACCGGCTGTACCCGGTCACGGAGAGCCAGCAGGTCGCGGCGGGCGAAGGGGACACCGTCGTCCTCCTCGGCCCCGTCCCGACGGCCGCCGCCCGGTGAACCGGGCACGCGGGCAACCGTCCGCCACTGCCGGCTCCTTCGCGGTCAGCCGAGCATCCTGTCCAGGGTGATCGCCGCGTCGATCAGGGCCAAGTGCGTGAAGGCCTGCGGGAAGTTGCCCAGCTGCCGGCCCGTCAGGGCGATCTCCTCGGAGTACAGGCCCAGGTGGTTGGCGTAGGTGAGCATCTTCTCCAGCACGAGCCTCGCCTGGTCCGTGCGTCCGGCCCGTGCCAGGGCGTCGACGTACATGAACGTGCACAGCGAGAAGGTTCCCTCGGAGCCGGTCAGCCCGTCGGGTGACGCCGCGGGGTCGTAGCGGTAGACCAGGCTGTCGCTGACCAGTTCCCGGTCCATCGCGTCCAGGGTGGACTTCCACATCGGGTCGCCCGGCATGATGAAGCCGACGGTCGGCATCCGCAGCAGCGACGAGTCGAGCACGTCGGCGCCGTAGTGCTGCACGAAGGCCTGCTTCGCCGGATCCCACCCGCGGTCGAGGACCTGCACGTAGATATCGTCGCGCGCGTCGGCCCACCGGCCGCGTGCCGCGGGACGGCCGTCGTCGTCGGAGATCCGCAGGGCGCGGTCGAAGGCCACCCAGGACATGACCCGGCCGTAGGTGAAGTCCTTCCGGCCGCCACGGGTCTCCCACAGCCCTTCGCCGGGCTGGTCCCAGTGGTCGACCAGCCAGTCTAGAAGGGTGTGCAGGGCCTTCCAGCCCCCGATGTCGAGATGCATGCCGTGCTGGTGCGCGAAGTAGATGCTGTCGAGCGCCTCGCCGTAGATGTCCATCTGCAGCTGGTTCGCGGCGCCGTTGCCGATGCGGACCGGGGCGGAACCGCAGTATCCCTCCCAGTGCTCCAGCGTCTCCTCGACCAGGTCGGAGGAGCCGTCGACGCGGTACATGATGTTCAGCGGACCGGCGCCGTTCTCCGGGCCGGAATCCTCCTTCACCCGGTGGTGCAGCCAGTCCATGAACGCGGCCGCCTCTTCCTTGAAGCCCATCCCCAGCAAGGCGTACACGGAGAACGACGCATCGCGGATCCAGGTGTACCGGTAGTCCCAGTTGCGCTCTCCGCCCAGCTGCTCGGGCAGACCCGCGGTGGGGGCGGCGACCAGCGCGCCCGTCGGTGCGTAGGTCATGAGCTTCAGCGCCACGGCCGACCGTTCCAGCGCCTCCCGCCAGCGGCCCGTGTAGGTCGACTGGCCGAGCCAGGAGCGCCAGAAGCGCACCGTCTCGTCGAAGAGCTGCTGGAACTCCGCCACTCCGAACTCCCGCGGCGGCCCGCCGGGGGACGACTCCACGACCACGCCGCGCTGCTGGCCCGCCCGCAGGGTCAGGCTGAAACGCAGGTCGTCGCCGGCCCGGACGATGCTCAGCAGCCGCTGGTCGTGCGGCTCGCGGACCGGGTGGACGGCGAGGTGCAGGTCCGCCGAGGTGAACAGGGCCCCGTGCGCCAGGAGGTGCAGCTCGTGCGGCTTGCGGCCGTAGTCGAAGCGCGGAGCGATCTCCCCTTCGAACGTCATGCTGCCGCGTACGCAGCGCAGCATCCGGACCAGACGGTGCCGGTCGGTCGCGGTCGTTCCGGTCACCGGCATGAAGTCGACGACCTCTCCCGTCCCGTCCTCGGTCATGAACCGCGTCACCAGGACGGCGGTGTCCGGGTGGTAGAGCTGCTTGGTCGTGTACGAGTCCGCGGCCGGCCGTACGGAGAAGTGGCCGCCCTTGCGCCGGTCGAGCAGGGCGCCGAAGACGCTGGGCGAGTCGAAGCGCGGACAGCAGAACCAGTCGATCGTCGCGTCGGTGGCCACAAGCGCCGCCGTCTGCAGATCACCGATGAGGCCGTGGTCCTCGATCAGGGGGTAGTCGTCCATGATGAGCCTCTTCCGGCCCCGGTCGACCGCGCTGGGGCACCGTTGGGCGGCGGACGGGTTGGAACGGGCGCCGCTCGATCAGCTTAGGCCGACGGCGCCGCCCCGTCCTGGGGAGACGCACCAGGTGGCGGCGGTGGCCCTGCCGCTGCGCGGGCCACGGAACCGCTCTACCGTGAGCTGACGGGCCCTGCCGAGGGCCGTCGTCCCGTGTGCTTCCCCAGCACCGGTGTCCTCCAGGGTGAAGGGGCGTGACGTGGGTGTCCTGCCGCCCTGGGCGGCCAGGTTCCGGTTCCGGCAGTACGTGAAGGCAAGCCTGTGGATCGTGCCGATGTCCGGTCTCGTCCTGGGCGCCCTTCTCGCCGAGCTCGCACTGGCCGCCGACGGCCTGGACTGGCCGCCGAGCGGCTGGCACTACTCCGCGACGACGGCGAGCGGCGTGCTCACCGCCATCGTGGGGTCGATGGTGGCCCTGCTCGGATTCGTCGTCACCATCAGCGTGCTGGTCGTGCAGCAGGCGACGGGGACCCTCTCCCCCCGGTACATGCGGCTGTGGTACCGGGACCGGCTGCAGAAGGCCGTGCTGGCGACCTTCACCGGGACGTTCGCGTTCGCCTTCGGCCTGCTGCGCAGCATCGAATCCGGCTCCGTCCCCGACCTCGGGGTCACCCTGGCCGGCGTGGCGGTGGGCGTCAGCCTCGTGCTGCTGCTCGTCTACCTCAACCGCTTCACCCACAGCCTCCGGCCGGTGGCCATCGCCGAGCTGGTCGCGCGCATGGGGCGGACCGTCTTCACGACCGGGGCCGACGAGATCCGCAGCGCCGCGCCACGAGGACACGGAACCGTGCCGGCTGCCGGACCCACGATGAGCGTTCACGCCCGGCGGGGTGGGGCGATCCAGGCGTTCCACCTGGCCGCTCTGGTCGCGGAGGCGGAGCGCCACGACTGCGTCATCGTCGTGACCCGTCTGGTCGGGGACTTCGTGACACCCGGCACCGTGCTCGCCGAGATCCACGGGGGCACGTCGAAACCGGACCCGGCGCGGCTGAACGGGTTCGTCGCCCTCGGGCCCGAGCGAACCATCGAGCAGGACCCCGCCTTCGCACTGAGGATCCTCGTCGACGTCGCCATCAGGGCCCTGTCGCCTGCGGTGAACGACCCCACGACAGCCGTACAGGTGATCAACTACATCGAGTGGCTCCTGCACACCGTCGGCGGCACGCACCTCCCCGGCCGCTACGTCCTCGCCGATCGCCACGGGCGCGCCCGGCTCGTGCTGCCGGGGCGGGACTGGGACGAGTACCTGGAGCTCGCCGTCTGCGAGATCCGCGACTACGGGGATTCCTCCGTGCAGATCTGCCGGAGGCTGCGCGCCCTGCTCGAGGGGCTGCTCGACGCCCTGCCGCCGGAGCAGCACCCCGCGGTGCGTGCGCAGCTGAGCCTGCTGCGGGAGTCCGTCGAGCGGGAGTTCGCCGACCCGGGCCGGCGTGCCATCGCGCAGCAGGCGGACCACCAGGGCATCGGGGGGCAGCACCCCGCGTGACCCCGTTCCTGTCCGGCAGGGGCGGCCCGGTAGCCTGAACGGTCGCGGTCGGGGGACGTCTGATCCGTGCCGTTTCGATCGTTGTCGGTGGCACCGCCTAATCTGTCCGTCGTGACTGCACCTGCCACCGTTCCGACCGAGGCCGGGCCGCCGTACCCGGGCGCGGCCAGGCCCGCCCCGGGCCCGGCCGCCGACGAAGGCCTGGCCAGGCGGCTGCGCGCGCTCGCCTGCACGGCTCCGCTGCACGACCTGGACATGCGCAAGGCGATGCTGGCGGGGGAGTACGGCGTCTACGCGATGGCGGAGGTGGCGCTGGCGGCGATCGACCTGGTCACCCTGCAGATGGACTTCGACACCGGCGCGGACCACGAGCAGGTGGTCGCCAAGCTGCTGCCGCGGGTCGCCGCCCAGGCGCCGCGCCGGTCCGCGGAGGAGCACGAGCGGGTCGCCCGGTGGGTGCTGGACAACCTGATCAACGTCGGCAGCGTCGACCGCGGCTTCCGGGCGGTGTACGGCACGTTCGCCCCGGACGGCTCGTACATCCGCCGGGACTACGACTTCAAGCTGATCGAGGAGGTGCCGGGACCGGGCGGCGCGGTGTACCTCCGTACCACCGACGAGGCGGTCAACGTCCTGGTCGGCGCCCTCGACACCGACGTCACCAGCGCCCAGATCGCCGCCGAGGTGAAGCTCGAGGTGCTGATCCAGCGCGGCAGGCTCGCCGACGCCCAGCTGGCCGCCGAGCAGGCGCGCTACCGCACCGTGCAGTACGCGGAGACCCTGCGCCGGGCGCTGGAGGCCACCCGGCGCAACGTGCGCGCGGTGGACTGGCTGCGGGCCGTCCCCGACATGATCAACGAGGCGCTCGACCACGTCGCCGACCGGTACCGGCACGAGAACGCCATCCTGACCAACATCCGCAAGTCCCGCGACGAGGCGGAGGACCACGAGCACAAGCGCCGCGCCGCCGAGCTCGTCGACATCGTGAAGGACTGCATCCGCCGGCACACGCAGCTTCAGTCGCGGCTGCTCGACGCCGGCCCGCTGTTCCGCGCCGAACAGGACCGGCAGGCGTTCGCCACCCCCGCCGCGCACTCGGGGCTCGACCTGTACGGCCAGCTCCTCGCCCCGGTACTGCCGCTGCCGCTGGAGCAGTCGATCCGGGTCACCGACGCCTGGTTCGCACGCGGCACCGGGCTGCGCTCGCCCCATTCCGTACGCGTCGTGGACCTGGTCGAGATGCTGTTCACCCCGCCCGTGGAGCGCGATCACCTGGGCGCGGAGATGCCCGAGCCGGACCTGATCGCCACCCCCGACGACAGCCGTTTCAGCGAGGAGCAGCTGGCCCGCGCCCTGGAGCTGCTGGAGCTGCCGCCCGACGCCCCGCGCCGGCTGTCCGGCCTGCTGGCCGAGGCCCGCCGCCGCGACCCCTCGCTGCCGTACCTCGTCGCCCTGCTCGCCGTGCACGCGGCCAGCCCCGCGGTGGGCACCGCGTACCGCCAGGGCGAGGAGCGGCTGCTGTTCGCCGTCGACGACGGCACCGAACTCGACGACCCCGAGTTCGGCGGGGCCGACCTGATCGTCGGCACGGCCCTGCTGGACGCCGCGGGCATGGCCGCGGCCCGGACGGAGGCCACGCCGTGACACTGAACGGAGCACCGATGACCAGCGAGCAGCTGACGGCGGCGGACGCCGCGCCGGCCGCCGTCACGCCCGCCGACACCGCCGACGCGGCCCGGCTCGTCGCCTTCGGCCTGCAGCCCAAGCTCCTGCCGGCCCGCGATCTGGAGTACGCCGAGCTGCTGCGCCGCTACCGCGAGGACCCGCCGTTCGCCCGGCTCGCCGACGCCGTCGCCACGGGCCTGGGGCTCGTCGTGCTGGAGGTCTCCGGCCGCGCCGGCATGGCGCTCACCGCCGCCGAGGACTCCGTCTTCGCGGTCCGCATGGGCGAGTACGCCCGCCGGGCCGGCGCCGACTCAGCGGACCGCTTCCTGCACGGCCTCGCCCACCTCGCGGTCGCCGCGATGGCCTTCCCCCGCCCCGACGACCTCGCGGACGACGGCTACATCGGCCGGATCACCGTGAACGGCGTGGACGCCTTCGTCCGCCAGGCCTGCCGCAGGCTGGAGGAGCGCGCCGAGGCCGCCGGCGAGAACACCGACCCGGCCAGCGACGCCCCGGGCCTGGAGTCCGCCTGGCGGGTCTACGCCCGGCGCAGCGCCACCGGCGCCACCAAGGACGCCCGCCGGCTGGCGGGCTCCACCACCGGCATCATCGGCAAGGCCGTCGCCTTCCTCACCGACTCCGGCTTCCTGCAGCGCACCTCCGACGAGGCCGGCGGCACGTACCGCACCACCGCCCGCTACCAGCTGCAGGTGCGCGACATGGCGGGCAGCGCCGCCATGGCCGAGCTGCTGGAGCTGGGGGTCGTGCCCGTCGGCGACGGCACGGCCAGCCTCGTCGGCCCCGAGGAGGACCTCGACCTCGGCGCCGACGCCGCCCTGCCCTTCTTCCCGGACCAGCGCGACCGCGCCTGACGTCGCCCGCCGCCGACCCGGCCTGACGCCACGCCCAGCAGACCTACCGCCCCCGACCCCCTGCGAGAGCCATGTACGAGCTGTCCCGGATCCGCCTCTACTCCATCGGGCCCGCCGGTGCGCGCTACGCCGACACCGTGCTGGACCTGCGCGGAGTGGGCGAGCCGGTGCCGGAACCGGCCCCGGCGCAGGGCGACTTCTTCGCCGCGGAGCCCAGCGGGCCGCCGCGGCGCCCGGCCCCGGCGGGCGTGCTCTTCCTGGAGAACGGCGGCGGCAAGTCCGTCCTGCTCAAGCTGATCTTCTCGGTGATGCTGCCCGGCCACCGCAACACCCTGGGCGGCGCCAGCTCCGGCGTCCTGCGCAAGTTCCTGCTCGCCGACGACTGCGGGCACGTCGCCCTGGAGTGGCAGCACACCCGCACCGGCGAGACCATCGTCGTCGGCAAGGTCAGCGAGTGGCGCGGCCGCCAGGTCTCCACCGACCCGCGCAAGTTCTCCGAGGCGTGGTACTCCTTCCGCCCCGGCCCCGGGATGAGCCTGGACTCGCTGCCGGTCGCCGAGGCCGGCTTCGTACCGTCCCCGGCCGAGGCGCTGGAGGGCGTGTCCGGCGCCCGCGGGCGCCGCCGCACCATGAAGGGCTTCCGGGACGCGCTGACGGAGGCGGGCAAGTTCTACCCGCATCTGGACGTCACCTGGGAGGAGATCCACGAACGCTGGAACGAGCATCTGACGGAACTGGGCCTGGACCCGGAACTGTTCCGGTACCAGCGGGAGATGAACGCCGACGAGGGTGAGGCCGCCGGCCTGTTCGCGGTGAAGAACGACTCCGACTTCACCGACCTGCTGCTGCGCGCCGTCACCGACACCCGCGACACCGACGGCCTCGCCGACCTGGTGCACGGCTTCGCGCACAAGCTGGGCCGCCGCGCCGAGCTGGGCGCCGAACGCGACTTCACCGCCGGCTCCCTGGAACTCCTCGAAGCGGTCACCGAGGCCACCGGACACCGCGCCCGGGTCCGGGAGATCCACGCCGGTGCCGAGCGCCGCACCGTCGCGCTGGTCAGGCGCCTGGTCGCGCGGGCCGCCGAGGAGCGCGGGCGTACCGCCACCCTCGCCGCCGAGGTCACCTCCGCCGCGCACGCCGTCAGCGACGCGCAGCGAGCCCGCGACCGCAGCAAGGGCATCGCCGCCGAACTCGCCCACCGGCATGCCTGCCTGGCGCTGGCCGCCGCCGAGAAGGACGCCGCCGCCCAGCGCCGCGAGCTGCTCGAGGCCCGCACCCTGCAGTCCGCCTGGCAGGCCGCGGAGGCGGTGCTGCGCCACCGTGCCGCCGCCGACCGCGCCGCCCGGGTCTCCGCGGCCATCCACGAGGCGGAACGCGACGCGGCCCCCGCGCTGGCGGCCCGGGCCAGGGCCGCCGGCGATCTGGTCCGCGCGCTCGACCACGCCGCGCTCGAGGGGGAGCGCCGGGCGAACGAGGAGGAGGAGCGCTCCACGGCGCTGCAGGCCGGGTCGGAGGCCGCCCACCGCGACGCCACGGCGGCCGCCACCGCCGCCGAGCGGGCCCGCAGCGAGTCCGGCCATCTGCGCCAGCGGCTCACCGAGGTCGAACAGGAGACGGCCGCCGCGGTCAGCGCCGGCTGGCTGGACGACAGCGTTCCCGAGGCCGACCCGGCGCGCGCCGCGCTTGCCGCCGCGGACGCGGAGAAGGCAGCCGTCGCCGCCTGGGACACCGCCCGGGAGGCCGCCGCCCGCACCGCCGAGCGGGCGCAGGAGGCCGCCGCCGGCCTGTCCCGCGCCGAACTGGCCGCCGCCCGCGCCTCCGACCACATGCTCGCCGCGGAGGCCGCCCACGACGCCGAGCAGCGCGCCGCGCTGAGCCTCGGCGGCGAACCGCGCCTGGCCGAGTTGCTCGGCAGCGCCGACGCGCTCGGCGACGACGACCTCGACCGCAACGCCGAGACCCTGCGCGACCTGCTGGACGAGGCCAACACCACCGCCGAGCGGCGCCTGTTCGACCTGCGGACCGCGGCCGCCGACGACGCCCGTATCCTCGGCGCGCTCGGCGACGGCGGCCTGCTGCCGCCCGGCCCGGACGTGCTGGCGACGGTGGAGTACCTCGGCGAGCACGGCATCCCCGCCCTGCCCGGCTGGCGCTATCTCGCCCAGGCCGTCGACCCCGCCGACCACGCCGCCGTGCTCGCCGCCCGGCCCGAGCTGGTCGACGGCGTCGTCATCACCGACCCCGCCAGCCACGCGCGCGCCCGCGAGGTCCTCGCCGAGGCGTCGCTCTTCCCGCGCTCCGCCGTCGCCGTCGGCACCGCGGCCGCCCTCATCGCGCCGACCCCGGCGCCGGACACCGCGGACGACAGCGTCTTCCTCGTCCCCCCGAACCCCGCGATGCACGACGAGCGCGCCGCGGACGAGGAGCGCCGCCAGCTCCGCGGCCGCGCCACCGCCCGCGACGAGGACATCCGCGCGCTGGCCGCCCGCCTCACCGCCGATCGGGCACTCGCCGCCCGCCTCGCGTCCTGGCGCACCGGCTGCCCCGCCGGACGGCTCGTCGAGCTGGCGCGGGGCGCCGAGTCCTCCCGTACCGCCGCCGTGGCGGCCGACGAGACGCTCGCCGAGGCCCGTACCCGGCGCGACGCCACCGCCGAGGCCGCCGCCGACGCGGCCCGTACGCGTGAGGAGCGGCAGGAGGCGGCCCAGCGCGCCCGCCGCTCCGCCGACGCCCTCGCCGGGCTCGCGCACCGGCTGCGCGAGCGCTCCGGCTGGCAGTCCCGGCTGCGCGAGCTGGCCGACGCGGCGGGTGAGCACGAGGCCCGCGCCACCACCTGTCTGACCCGCGCCCGCGCCGCCGACGAGGACCGCCGCGCCGCCCAGCGCGCCGCCGACGACGCCCGCCGTACCGCCCGCGCCCTGCGCGGCGAGCGCGCCGAGATCGCCGGCGCCGCCGAACCCGTCGAGGGCGACGCCCCGTCGGGCGCCGCGCTGCCCGCCCTGCGCGAGGCGTACCGCGCCGCCTCCCAGGTGTACGAGAAGGTCGGCGTCGGCGCCGATCTGCGCGCCGAGCAGGCCCGCGCCGAGTCCGAGGAGACCGCGGCCCTCGCCGAGCTGGGCCGCCTCACCAACAAGGTCCGCACCCGCGCCGCCCAGCTGCTCGAGTCCACCGACGGCGCCGACGCCCCCTCCCGCCAGGCGGCAGCCGCCCGCGCCGAGGAGCTGGTGGCGCTGCTGGAGTCCCGCGCCGAGGCCGCCAGCGAGCACCTGGGCCGGCTGCGCGGCGAGGCCGAGCGCCTCGCCCCGCAGGGCCAGGACGCCCATGCCGACCTCCCGGACGAGCTGCGGCCGGCGGACGCCGAGCAGGCCCAGTCGCTGCTGCGTACGGCGAGCGGCGAGCTGTCCGCACACGCCGCCGCCCTGGACGAGGCCGGCGCCGCCCACGCCGAGCTGCTGCACACCCACCGCGCCGCGGAGGATGCCGCCCAGGGCTTCGAGGAGACGGCCGCCCTGCTGCGCGACCTGCTGCGGGGCGCCCAGGACGAGGACCCGGCCCAGGACGGGGACGAGCCCCACGCCGGCACGCTGGAGGCCGCCCGCCAGGCGGCCGCCGAGGCCCGCCGCTCGCTGCGCGGCTGCGCCGCCGACCTCGCCACGGCCGAGACCGCGCTGCGCGACGCCTGCGACGTGCTGGTCCGGCACGCCAACTCCACCCGCTACGAGCAGGTCCGCACCCCGGCCCGCCAGCAGATCCGCGAACTGCCCGCCTCCGCCCTGCCCGAGCACGCCCAGTCCTGGGCGAAGGCGTTCGCCCCGCGGCTGCGGGTCCTCACCGACGAGCTGGAGCAGCTCGAGCGCAACCGCGACAGCATCGTCGACCGGCTGCGCGGACTGGTCGAGTCCGCGCTGGCCACGCTCCGCTCCGCCCAGCGCCTCTCCCAGCTCCCCGAGGGGCTGGGGGAGTGGTCGGGCCAGGAGTTCCTGCGCATCCGCTTCACCGACCCCGACCAGGCCACCCTCACCGAGCGGCTCGGCGAGGTGATCGACGAGGCCACCCGCGCCGCCCTGCGCAAGAACGGCGACCTGCGCCGCGACGGGATGTCCCTGCTGCTGCGCGGTGTCGAGGCGGCCCTGAAGCCCAAGGGCGTCTCCGTGGAGATCCTCAAGCCCGACGCCGTGCTGCGCGCCGAGCGGGTGCCGGTCGGGCAGATGGGCGACGTGTTCTCCGGCGGCCAGCTGCTCACCGCCGCCATCGCCCTGTACTGCACGATGGCCGCCCTGCGCAGCAACGACCGGGGCAACGAACGCCACCGCCACGCGGGCACGCTGTTCCTCGACAATCCCATCGGCCGCGCCAACGCCACGTACCTGCTGGAGCTCCAGCGCGCCGTGGCCGACGCGCTGGGCGTCCAGCTGCTGTACACCACCGGCCTGTTCGACACGACGGCCCTCGCCGAGTTCCCCCTCGTCATCCGGCTGCGCAACGACGCGGACCTGCGGGCGGGCCTGAAGTACATCAGCATCGAGGAGCATCTGCGCCCCGGCCTGCCCGAGCAGCGGACGGACGGCGAGACGGTGCACGGGGAGGTCACGGCGACGCGGCTGTTCCGGCGTACGGCGGACTGACGCGAGGCACCGTCGCGCCTCCTCGGATATGGCACGATCGTGGCGTGACCAGCACCCCCGCCGCGACCCAGCACCTGCGCGACCTCGCGCGGCTGCGCCGGGTCAAGGACCGCATCGACCGGGAGTACGCGCAGCCGCTCGACGTGGCCGCGCTGGCCCGCGGCGAGCACATGTCGGCCGGCCACCTCAGCCGCGAGTTCCGCCGCGCCTACGGCGAGTCGCCGTACTCGTACCTGATGACGCGGCGGATCGAGCGGGCGATGACGCTGCTGCGGCGCGGTGATCTCAGCGTCACCGACGTCTGCTTCGAGGTCGGCTGCTCGTCCCTGGGCACCTTCAGCACCCGCTTCAGCGAGCTGGTCGGCATGCCCCCCAGCGTCTACCGCGAGCAGGCCGCGATGGCCACCGAGGGCATCCCCTCGTGCGTCGCCAAGCAGATCACGCGACCGGTCAGGAATCGAGAAGCGGGGCCATCGGGGCCCGCCTAGGCTGAGGGCCATGGACATCACGATTCACGCGAGCTTCCTCGCGCACGACGACCCGGAGGCCGCGCTGGCCTTCTACCGCGACATCCTCGGCTTCGAGGTCCGCAAGGACGTCGGGTACGAGGGGATGCGCTGGATCACGGTCGGTCCCGTCGGACAGCCCGGCACGAACATCGTCCTGCACCCCCCGGCCGCCGACCCCGGCGTCACCGACGACGAGCGCCGGGTCATCACCGAGATGATGGCCAAGGGCACCTACGGCGGCATCATCCTCGCCTCCGCCGATCTGGACGCCACGTTCAAGCGGGTGCAGGAGGGCGGCGGCGAGGTCGTCCAGGAGCCCGTCGACCAGCCGTACGGCGTGCGCGACTGCGCCTTCCGCGACCCCGCGGGGAACATGGTCCGCATCCAGGAAGTGCGCTGAGGATGGCGAGGACGTCACAGGCGAAGACGGCGGCGTCCGAGCCGCACGCCGCCGACAGCCACGATCTGATCCGGGTGCACGGCGCCCGCGAGAACAACCTCAAGGACGTGAGCATCGAGATCCCCAAGCGCCGGCTGACGGTGTTCACGGGGGTCTCCGGCTCGGGCAAGAGCTCGCTGGTGTTCGACACGATCGCCGCGGAGTCGAAGCGGCTGATCAACGAGACGTACAGCTCCTTCGTCCAGGGCTTCATGCCCTCGATGGCGCGCCCCGAGGTCGACGTGCTCGACGGGCTGACCACCGCGATCACCGTCGACCAGCAGCGGATGGGCGCCGACCCGCGCTCCACGGTCGGCACCGCCACCGACGCCCACGCGATGCTCCGCATCCTCTACAGCCGCCTCGCCGAGCCGCACATCGGCCCGCCGAGCGCGTACTCCTTCAACGTGGCGTCGGTCTCGGCGAGCGGCGGGATGACCGTCGACCGGGGTGCCGAGAAGACGAAGACGGAGAAGGTGACCTTCAACCGCACCGGCGGCATGTGCACCGGCTGCGAGGGCCGCGGCACGGTCACCGACATCGACCTCGCCCAGCTCTACGACGACACCAAGTCGCTGAACGAGGACCCCTTCACCATCCCCACCTACACCGGTGGCGGCTGGGTGGTGCGCGTCATCACCGAGTCGGGGTTCTTCGACCCGGACAAGCCGATCCGCAAGTACACCAAGAAGGAGCGGCACGACTTCCTGTACCGCGAGCCGACCAAGGTGAAGATCAACGGGATCAACCTCACCTACGAGGGGCTCATCCCGAAGCTCCAGAAGTCGATGCTCTCCAAGGACAAGGAGTCGATGCAGCCCCATATCCGGGCGTTCGTGGAGCGGGCGGTCACGTTCACCACCTGTCCCGAGTGCGACGGCACCCGGCTCAGTGAGGGGGCCCGGTCGTCGAAGATCAAGGGCAAGAGCATCGCCGACCTGAGCGCGATGGAGATCCGGGACCTGGCCCAGTGGATCCGGGGCCTTGCGGAGCCGTCGGTCGCGCCGCTGCTCACCGCGCTGCAGCAGAACCTCGACTCCTTCGTGGACATCGGCCTCGGCTATCTCGCACTGGACCGGGCGGCGGGCACGCTCTCCGGCGGCGAGGCGCAGCGCGTGAAGATGATCCGCCATCTCGGCTCCTCGCTCACCGACGTCACCTACGTCTTCGACGAGCCCACCGCCGGCCTGCACCCGCACGACATCCAGCGGATGAACGACCTGCTGCTGCAGCTGCGCGACAAGGGCAACACGGTGCTGGTCGTGGAGCACAAGCCGGAGGTCATCGCGATCGCCGACCACGTCGTCGACCTCGGTCCCGGCGCGGGCAGCGCCGGCGGCTCGGTCTGCTTCGAGGGCACGGTCGAGGGCCTGAAGGCGGGCGACACCATCACCGGCCGCCATCTCGACGACCGCGCCTCGGTCAAGGCCGAGGTGCGCGAGGCCGACGGGGCACTGGAGATCCGCGGCGCGACGGCCAACAACCTGCGGAACGTGGACGTCGACATCCCGCTGGGCGTGCTCTGCGTCATCACCGGGGTCGCCGGCTCCGGCAAGAGCTCGCTGGTGCACGGTTCGGTCCCGGTGGACGCGGGCGTGGTGTCCGTCGACCAGAGCCCGATCCGCGGTTCGCGGCGCAGCAACCCGGCGACGTACACCGGTCTGCTGGAGCCCATCCGCAAGGCGTTCGCCAAGGCCAACGGCGTCAAGCCGGCGCTGTTCAGCGCCAACTCCGAGGGCGCCTGCCCCACCTGCAACGGGGCCGGCGTCGTCTACACCGATCTGGGCATGATGGCCGGCACCGCGACGACCTGCGAGGACTGCGAGGGCAAGCGGTTCGAGGCGTCGGTGCTCGAATACCGGCTCGGCGGACGGGACATCAGCGAGGTGCTCCAGATGTCGGTCGCCGAGGCCGAGGAGTTCTTCGGCGCGGGCGAGGCGAAGACCCCGGCCGCGCACAGGGTCCTCGAGCGGCTGGTCGACGTGGGGCTCGGCTATCTGACCATCGGGCAGCCGCTCACCACGCTGTCCGGCGGCGAGCGCCAACGGCTGAAGCTGGCCACGCACATGGGGGACAAGGGCGGCGTCTACGTCCTGGACGAGCCGACCACCGGTCTGCATCTGGCCGATGTGGAGCAGCTGCTGGGTCTGCTCGACCGGCTGGTCGACTCGGGGAAGTCGGTGATCGTCATCGAGCACCACCAGGCCGTCATGGCGCACGCCGACTGGATCGTGGACCTGGGGCCGGGCGCGGGCCACGACGGGGGGAAGGTCGTGTTCGAGGGCACCCCCGCCGACCTTGTCGCCGCCCGCTCGACGCTCACCGGCGAGCATCTCGCCGAGTACGTGGGGGCCTGAGGGCTCCCCGCCCGGAGTCCCGGATCCCCTGGTCAGGCGGCCTTGCTGAGCTGACCGGTGGCCCGGCCGCCGGGTGCCGTACGCCGGGAGCGGCGCCGTTCGCGGCGTCGCTCCCGCCGCAGGGCGCGTGCCGCGCTGCTCGGGCTGGACACGACCCCGTTGCGCTGGTTCCAGACCTGCCGCGTCACCCAGACGTCCAGCACGCCCCAGGTGGCCACCACGGTGCTCACTATGGTGCTGAGCGCCATCGGGAACCCCAGCCACGATCCGGTGAGCGTGGCGAGGAACGCGACCATCGCCTGCACCATCGTCAACGCCACTATGACGACCGCGCGCACGGCGGCGCCGCGCACCGGATCCGGCAGACGTGGCGTGCCGATCGCGTCCTCGACCCACAGCGGCCCCCGCTGCCGGTTCGACCTGCCCACCCTGCCCATGGACTCTCCTCCCCCTGTTCGCGCCTTCGATCTTAGTGCCGGGCTCCGACAAGGAACCCGGGGGTGTACCGGTGACCGGGCAGGCGCCGTCTCCCCGGGGGCGAGATGCCCGGCTCCAGACTGACTGCCCCGCTTGGCCCGGTTTGAAAAGTGGCGATCCCAGGCGTTCAAACGTTCCAACGGCTGGATCCCCCTTCGAGTTGTGGTCCGGGCAGTAGTAGGCTCGCGCCGTTTACGGGGGTAAGCACGCAGTACACGACCCGCGCGCCTGAAGTGACCTGGGGAGTCCATGCGCCGTCACGGGAAGTCGATTCGCCGCACGATGGTGGCGCTGCTCATCGTGCCCCTCGCGTCACTCACCGCGATCTGGATCTTCACCACGGTGCTCACGGGGCGCGAGGCCGCGCGTCTCTTCGCCGCACCGCCACTTGTCGACAAGCTGACATATCCCACCGAGGACGTCGTCCAGGCGGTGCAGGCCGAACGGCGCCAGGCGCTGGTGCTGTTGGCCGACCCGATGGACAAGACCGCCCCCGGCCGCTACCGCGAGCTCCAGCGGCACACCGACGACACCGTCAAGGCCCTGCTGGCGAACGCCGGCGCCCAGGACGTACGCGAGCATCTGGGCACCGAGTCGACCGCCCTGCTGAACGGCACCCTCTCGGCCCTCGGCGGACTGGACACCCTGCGCAACGGCGTGGAGAAGGGCAACACCGCGCGCGGGACGGCCTTCTCGGCGTACAACCAGCTGATCGACCCCTGCTACACGTTCCTCGGCACGCTGCGCACCGTGGACGACGTGGAGCTGGACCGGCAGAGCCGGGCGCTGACCGTGCTGGGCCGCGCCCGCGAGGCCGTCGCCCGTGAGGACGCGCTGCTGACCGCCGCCGTCGTCTCCGGGAGGATGGGGGACGCGGAGCTGCGGGACTTCGAACGGTACGTGCAGGAGCGGGAGCTGCTGTACGCCGTGAGCCTGCCGATGCTCCCCGAGGAGGACCAGGAGGCGTACGAGCGGTTCTGGCAGGGCCCCGAGGCGACCGCGCTGCGCGACCAGGAGCAGGCCGCCGTCATCGTCGGCGCGTCCGAGGCGCCGGGCCGCACGGACGCCGCCGAGTGGACCCGTGCGGCGGGCGCCGTCCTCGACGGCACCGCCGAGCTGGGCGTGCAGTCCGCCGACCGGCACGAACAGCGGGTGGAGCCGCGGGCGTCGAGGGTGCTCACGGAAGCGGCGATCGCCGGCCTGCTCGGACTGCTGGCCGTCACCGTGTCGATCCTGCTGCCCGTACGCATCGGGCGGCGGCTGGTGCGCGATCTGTCGGCGCTGCGCCGGCACGCCCGGACGGCCGCCGAGGTGCAACTGCCGCGCGTGCAGCGCCGGCTCGCGGCGGGCGAGCGGATCGACGTCGAGGCGGAGGTGCCGCGGCCGGCGCCGGCCGGCGGCGAGATCGGACAGGTGGAGCAGGCCGTCAGCACCCTGCAGCGGGCGGCGGTCGAAGGGGCGGTGAAACAGGCCGAGATGCGGCAGGCGGTCGGCGAGGTCTTCGTCAACCTCGCCCGCCGCAGCCAGGCCCTGCTGCACCGGCAGCTGTCCCTGCTGGACGAGATGGAACGCCGTACGAAGGACTCCGCGGAGCTCGCCGACCTGTTCCGCCTCGACCACCTCACCACCCGGATGCGCCGGCACGCCGAGGGGCTGGTGATCCTCTCCGGCGCCGCCCCCTCCCGGCAGTGGCGCCGCCCCGTGCCGCTGCTGGACGTGGTGCGGGCGGCGATCGCGGAGGTCGAGGACTACGAACGCATCGAGGTGCGCGCCCTTCCGCCCGCCTTCGTACAGGGCCACGCGGTCGCGGGGCTGGTGCATCTGCTCGCCGAACTGATGGAGAACGCCACGGTGTTCTCCCCGCCCTCCGCGCCGGTGGAGGTGGGCGGCGCCGCGGACGGCACGGTGCGGATCACCGACCGGGGTCTGGGGATGTCGGACGAGTCCCTGCTGCAGGCCAATCTGAGGCTGGCGGAGACCCCCGAGTTCTCGCTCACGGACACCGACCGGCTGGGCCTGTTCGTCGTCAGCCGGCTGGCCCGCCGGCTGGGGCTGCGGGTGACGCTGGAGCGGGCGCGGGGGGACGGCGGGATCAGCGCGCTCGTACGGATCCCCGCGGAGCTGCTCACGGACGACGGCGAACCGCCCGTACACCGGCGGCCCGACGCGCGGATCCCCGAGCAGCGCGCCCCCCGGGTGCCCCGGCAGCCTGGAGAGGAGCACGAGTTCGCGCCGGACCGGACGGTCCGGCTGCGTCCCTCCGCGCGGCGAACGCGGGTCCCGGCCGCCGCCCCGGCTCCGTCCCCGGCTCCGTCCCCAGCCCCCGCCCCGACCCCCGCCCCCGCGGGCGCCCCCGCCCCGCTCCCGCGCCGCGCGCCGCGGCCCGAGGGCGGCGGGCAGGTCAAGGCGGCCCAGGTGGCCGACCGCAGACCCGGCGCGGACGAGCGCGACGCCGACGAGGCGCGCAGCACCATGGCGGCCATCCAGAGCGGCTGGCGCCGCGGCCGCGCCGACAACGCCTCCGCCGAGCGGCGGCAGGACTCCCGGACCCCCCAGTCCCCGACGGCCGGGCCCACGCAGCACACCCCGGAAGGAGACCGCACGTGACCGCGCAAGACCCCAAGGCCCGGCAGGCGACGAAGGACCAGGGCCGGCTGAGCTGGCTGCTGGACGACCTCGTCGAGCGGGTGCCGAGTGTCCGCATGGCCCTCGTGCTGTCCGGGGACGGACTCGCGATGGGCGTCTCCCGCGACGTCGAGCGGGAGGACGCCGAGCATCTGGCCGCCCTCTCCTCGGGCTTCCACGGCCTGGCCAAGGCCGTCGGAACCCGCTTCGAGGCCGGCGAGGTGCGCCAGACGGTCATCGAACTCGACGACGCCTTCCTCTTCGTCACGGCGGCGGGCAGCGGCAGCGCGCTGGCGGTGATGGCGGAGGCGGCCGCCGACATCGGCCAGATCGCCTACGAGATGACGCTGCTCGTCAAGCGCGTCGGCGACCACCTCGCCGCCGCGCCACGCGACGCGGAGGAGTGACCCCGTGGCCGCCGCCCCCCAGCACAAGAGCGACCCGTACTACTACGACGACGAGGCGGGCCCCGTGGTCCGCCCGTACGCCATGGCCCGGGGACGGATGGAACGTGCCGAGGACGCGGCACTCTCCCGGCCGGTGGAGGCCGTTCCCGGCGTCCGGCTGCCGGACACGTTCGCCGGCGAGCACGCGGGGATCCTGCGCCTGTGCCGCCAGGACGCGCTTACGGCGGACGAGCTGGCGGGCGCGCTGGACCTGCCGTCCGCCGTCGTACGCGTCCTGGTGGCCGATCTGCTCGACGCGGGGCTCGTCCGGGCGCGGCCGGCGGACGAGGCCGCCCCGCCGGTCTCGGACGAGACCCTGCTGCGTCAGGTGATCGAGGGCCTGCGGGCGATCTAGGACGAGCAACCCGCGGCCCTCGCCGTGGTCAGCCGGCGCTGTCGTCGTGCCAGCCGAAGGAACGCTCCACCGCCTTGTGCCAGTTGCGGAACTCGCGGTCGCGGGTCTCCGCGTCCATCCGCGGCGTCCACTCCGTGTCGCGCTTCCAGTGCGCCTTCAGCTCGTCCAGGCTCTGCCAGACGCCGGTCGCCAGACCGGCCGCGTAGGCGGCGCCCAGACACGTGGTCTCCGCCACCACCGGGCGGATCACCGGCACGCCCAGCACGTCCGCCTGGTGCTGCATCAGCAGGTTGTTGCCGGTCATGCCGCCGTCGACCTTGAGGTCGGTCAGCTGGACACCGGAGTCCTGGTACATGGCGTCGACGACCTCACGGGTCTGCCAGCTCGTCGCCTCCAGCACCGCCCGCGCCAGATGCGCCTTGGTGACGTACCGGGTGAGCCCGGTGACGACCCCGCGGGCGTCGGAGCGCCAGTACGGGGCGAACAGGCCGGAGAACGCGGGCACGATGTACGCGCCGCCGTTGTCCTCCACGCTCGCCGCGAGGGGCTCGATCTCCTCGGCGGACTGGATGATGCCGAGCTGGTCGCGGAACCACTGCACCAGCGCGCCGGTGATGGCGATCGACCCTTCGAGGCAGTAGACGGGCGCCTCGCCGCCGATCTGGTAGCCCATGGTGGTGAGCAGGCCGTTCTTCGACGGGACCGGACGAGTGCCGGTGTTGAGCAGCAGGAAGCTGCCCGTGCCGTAGGTGTTCTTTGCCTCGCCGACCTCGAAGCAGGTCTGCCCGAAGATGGCCGCCTGCTGGTCGCCGAGCGCGGAGGCCACCGGCACGCCGGAGAGCTGGCCCACGCACTGGCCGTACACCTCGGCGGAGGACCTGATCTCCGGGAGGACGGCGGCGGGCACGTTCATCGCGTCGAGGATCGACTGGTCCCACTGGTGGGACTCGATGTTCATCAGCATGGTGCGGGAGGCGTTGGTGACGTCCGTGACGTGCACGCCGCCGTCCGCACCGCCGGTGAGGTTGTAGATGAGCCAGGAGTCGATGGTGCCGAACGCGATCTCGCCGTTCTCCGCGCGCCGCCGCAGCCCCGGCACGTTGTCGAGCAGCCAGGCCGCCTTCGGGCCCGAGAAGTAGCTGGCGAGCGGCAGGCCCGTGCGGTCGCGGAAGCGGTCCTGGCCGTCGGAGCCGCCGAGTTCGTTGCACAGCGCCGAGGTGCGGGTGTCCTGCCAGACGATGGCGTTGTGCACCGGCTTGCCGGTTGCCCGGTCCCACAGGACCGTCGTCTCGCGCTGGTTGGTGATGCCGACCGCGCTGAGCTGGTCGGCGCGCAGTCCGGCCTTGGCGAGCGAGCCCGCCACCACGGCCTGGACCTTGGACCAGATCTCGGTGGCGTCGTGCTCCACCCAGCCCGGCTTCGGGAAGATCTGGCGGTGCTCGCGCTGGTCGACGGCGACGATGGCGCCGTCCTGGTTGAAGATGATGCAGCGGCTGGACGTGGTTCCTTGGTCGATCGCGGCTACGTACGTGTCCGTCATGATGACGTCCCCCAGGGGGTCAGAGCTTGAACGCGAGGTTGTAGATGCCGGCCCCGATGGCGGCGCCGATCAGCGGACCGGCCACCGGGATCCAGGCGTAGCTCCACTCGGACGTGCCCTTCCTGGGGATGGGCATGAGCGCGTGGGCGATGCGCGGCCCCAGGTCGCGGGCGGGGTTGATGGCATAGCCGGTGGGCCCACCGAGGGACATGCCGATGCCCACGACGAGGAAGGCGATGAGCAGGACGGGCAGTCCGGCGTCGCCGATGCCCGCGACGTGCTTGTCCCCGCCGACGAGCGCGAGGATGGGGAGCATCAGCGCCACGGTGGCGATGATCTCGGTCAGCAGGTTCTGCCACCAGTTGTAGATGGCGGGCCGGGTGGAGAAGATCCCGACGGTCTCCATCCGGTTCTCGTCGGTCTTGTTGGCGTCGAACTGGCCGTAGTAGAGCAGCCAGCACAGCACGGCACCGAGGAACGCGCCCACCATCTGCCCGAGGATGTAGTACGGGACGTCCTCCCACTCGGTGGTGCCCTCGATGGCGAACCCGAGCGTGACGGCGGGGTTGATCTGGCCGCCGGACAGGGGCGCGGACGTGTACGCGCCCGCCAGCACGCCGAAACCCCAGCCGAAGGTGATCACTACCCAGCCGGCGTCCCTGGCCTTGGAGTGGGAGAGCAGCACTCCGGCCACCACGCCGGCGCCGAAGAGGATCAGGATGGCCGTTCCGATGAGTTCGCCGACGAAGATGTCCCCATTGCTCATTTGCGGCTCCTAGGGCTGCCCGGGACGCCTGCCCCGGTCTGCGTTCGGGGTTCCCTTGCCCGCGGAGCCGGAGGGCAGGGCAGGACGACGCGCCCCGCTCGGCATCCGCGACGAGCGTGCCAGTGCTTGCGGATCGCCGGAGGTCCAGGCGCGGCTCACTGCCGTCGTCGGCGATGCCGAACTGACATCCGGCAGTGTTCACCTGGGGTGATGGGTCGTCAAGACGATGGACACGACGGGCTTTTGTGTCATCGGGGCGATCCTGGTCAGCGCATCGCGACCACCGCGGAGCCGTGGCCGAACAGCCCCTGGTTCGCTGTGATCCCGATCCGTGCGCCGGGCACCTGGCGGGCGCCGGCCGCCCCCCGCAACTGCGTCACGAGTTCGCAGACCTGGGCGATCGCCTGCGCCGGCACGGCCTCGCCGAAGGACGCCAGCCCGCCGCTCGCGTTCACCGGGACGCGTCCCCCGAGGGCGGTGGCGCCGGAGCGCAGCAGCTTCACCGCGTCGCCGCGCGGGCACAGCCGCAGGTCCTCGTACCAGTCGAGCTCCAGCGCGGTCGACAGGTCGTAGACCTCCGCCAGATCGATGTCGTCCGGGCCCATGCCCGCTTCGTCGTACGCCGCCTGCGCGAGGGACGCCCGGATGCCCGGGGCGGGGGCAGCGGCCACGGCGGAGTCGGTCGCCAGGTCGGGGAAGTCGACCGTCTGCTGCGGGAAGCTCGGGGAGACGGTCGACACCGCCCGGATGCGAACCGGGGAAGGGCCGCCGCGCCGGCGGGCGAAGTCCATGCTCGACAGGACGAGGGCCGCCGCGCCGTCGGAGGTGGCGCAGACGTCCAGCAGCCGCAGCGGATCGCAGACCACGGGGGAGGCGGCGACCTCCTCGGCGGTGACCGCCGTGCGGTAGCGGGCGAGGGGGTTCTGCGCGCCGGCCGCCGCGTTCTTGACCTTCACCAGCGCGAAATCGTCCGCCGTGTCGCCGTACAGGGCCATCCGGCGGCGGGCGTAGAGGCCGAAGTACGCCGGGTTGGTGGCACCCAGCAGGGCGAAGCGCAGCCAGTCCGGGTCGTCGGGGCGAGCGCCGGCGGACGGCGCGAAGAAGCCCTTCGGAGCGGCGTCCGCTCCCACGACCAGAACGACGTCCGTCTCGCCCGCGAGGATCTGCGCCCGAGCCGTCGCGACGGCCTGCGCTCCGGAGGCGCAGGCGGCATACACGCTGGTGACCCGTGCGCCCTGTTTGCCGAGGGCGCGCGCGAAGGTGGCACCCGAGACATGGCCGGGGTAGCCGCCCCGGACGGTGTTGGCGCCGACGACCGACCGGACGGCGCTCCATTCGAGCCCGGCGTCCGCCAGCGCGGCGCGCGCCGCGGCGACCCCGTACTCCGCGAACGGCCGCCCCCACTTGCCCCAGGGGTGCATGCCGGCGCCCAGGACGGCGATGTCGCGGGTCATGTCCGCGCCCCTTCCCCGGCGGGGAGCGGCCGCCAGTGCCAGGTCCGCCGCCCGCCGTGCAGCTCACCGGGTACGGCCTCCGCCTCCATGCCCACGGCGAGGTCCGCCACACCCACCCCCGGCGGTGCCTGTCCCAGCACGACCATCCGCTCGGCCTCGAGCTCCACCGCGACCAGGGCGTACGGCTCCCACTCCCGCTCCGGATCGGAGGAGTACGGGGCGGGCGGGCGGTAACGGCAGTCGGTGTACGACCAGATCCGTCCGCGCGGTGAGAGCGCGTGCTCCGCCAACTCGTCCCCCCCGCAGACGGGATTGGCGCAGCCGGTGGTCTGCCGGGGGAAGGACACCGTCCCGCACTCCCGGCACCGCGTCCCGAGCAGCCGGAAGCCCCGCGGATCGCCGGGAGCGGTGAACCAGCCTTCCATGGGCGCCCCTTCGCTGTGATCTGACGGATCGTCAGAAGTCTGGCACGGGTGGAGGGCCGGCGAAAGAGTGCCGGTCGCCCCCTTCCCTCCGCCTCCCTCTCTAGTTATTCTCATGACGAGAAAGACTCATGGTGAGAACAACATCACGGAGGCGCCGATGCCCGGCGACGACGAGGACCTCCTCGCCGACTACGACCCGACCGCCTACCCGCCCGTCGCGGTGACCGTCGACGTCGTCGCGCTGACGCTGCGCAACGGCGCGCTGAACGTCCTCCTCGTACGGCGGGGCGGTCCGCCGTACCAGGGCGCGTGGGCGCTGCCCGGAGGGTTCGTACAGGCCGGGGCGGAGACGCTCGGCCAGGCCGCCGCGCGTGAACTCGCCGAGGAGACCGGGCTGGACGAGGAGCGCGGGCTCGCCCGGGTACATCTGGAGCAGCTCGGCAGCTACGGCGATCCGGGACGCGATCCGCGGCTGGCCGTCGTCTCCGTCGCCCATCTCGCCTTCGCCCCGGACCTCCCCGAGGCCCGTCCGGGCAGCGACGCCGCCGACGCCCGGTGGGTGCCGGTGGACGAGGCGGTCGCTGCGGACCTCGCCTTCGACCACGCCCGGATCCTCGCCGACGGCCTGGAGCGGGCCCGCTCGAAGATCGAGTACACCCCGCTCGCGACGGCCTTCCTCCGCAAGGAGTTCACCATCAGCGAACTGCGCGCCGTCTACGAGGCCGTCTGGGGCGCCGGGCTGCACGCCGGCAACTTCCACCGCAAGGTGCTCTCCGTTCCCGGCTTCGTCGAGTCGACCGGCGCCACCGCCGAACGGTCCGGCTCCCGCGGCGGGCCCCGCGCCCGCCTGTACCGCGCCGGCGACGCCCGGCTGCTGCACCCCGCACTGCTGCGCCCCGACCGCGAGGACAGCGTGCGCTGACACCCGCACCGACGACACGACAGGGGGAACCCGCCATGGGAAGCGGACGCGGGAGAGGGCGCCGATGAGCGCGCGGGAGCACACCGTCGTCGTCGACCTGGGGTACGGCGACGCGGGCAAGGGACGCGTCGTGGACCTGCTCTGCCGACGGGGCACGGGGGACGCCGACCGGCCGGGCGGGGCGGCGGTGGACCGGCTCGGCAGGGGGGAGCCGGTCCGCGCCGTCATCCGCTTCAACGGCGGTGCGCAGACCGGGCACAACGTGGTCACGGCGGACGGGCGGCACCACGCCTTCGCCCAGTTCGGATCGGGCACGTTCGCCGGCGTGCCGACGTACCTCTCGCGTTTCACGCTGGTCGACCCGGCGGCCCTCGCGGCGGAGGCGGACCGGCTGGCGGCGCTCGGCGTCCCGGCGCCGCTGCGGCTGCTCACCGTGGACCGGCGCGCGCCGCTGACCACGCCGTACCACGCGGCCGCCGGCCGGCTGCGGGAATCGGAACGCGGCGAGGGACGGCACGGATCGTGCGGCAGGGGCGTCGGCGAGGCGGCGGCGTACGCGACGGCGCATCCCGGCGACGCGCCGCTGGTGGGCGACTGCTCGTCCCGGATGCGGCTGCTGCGCAAGCTCGTCCTGCTGCGCGACCGGCTGACGGCCGAACTCGGCCCGCTGGGCGCGCCGCCCGTCGAGGACTGCGCGCGGGCCTACGCGGAGTTCGCCCGCGTGGTGGAACTGGTCGACGAGGCGCATGCGCGGCGGCTGCTGCGCCAGGGGCCGGTCGTCTTCGAGGGCGCGCAGGGCGTGCTACTCGACGAGCGGCTCGGCTTCCACCCGTACACCACGTGTTCGACGACGACCTTTGAGAACGCCGAGCGCGTCCTCGCCGAGGCCGGTCAGCCGCGCGCGGCCCGCCGCATCGGCGTCCTGCGGACGTACACCACCCGCCACGGCCCCGGCCCGCTGGTCACCGAGGACGCGCGGCTGGCGGCAGCCCTGCCGGAGCCGCACAACGGCGACGGACGCGGGCAGGGGCCGTTCCGCGTCGGGCACTTCGACGCCGTGGCGCACGCCTACGCGCGCGCGGTGTGCGGCGGCGTGGACGGGCTGGCCGTCACCCATCTCGACCGGGTGGCCGGCTGCCCGTCCCTCGGGCTCGTCGGGGCGTACGACATCGACGGACGGACCGTCGAACGGCTGCCGGTGGGGGCGTGCGGCGGCCAGGCACGGCTCACCGAGCGGCTGCTGCGCGCCGTCCCCGGGCGCCGCGTGTCGCCCGGGCCCGATCCACGGGACTGGGTCACGGCGGTGGAGGACGTGCTGTCGGCCCCGGTGGTGCTGGAGTCGTACGGGACCGGGGGCGGCGCGGCGTCAGCCGTCGCGGCGTAGCGACGCCCGCCGGACGGGGAAGTCGAAGCGGGTGCGCTCGAAGGGCTCGGGGCGGAAGTTGAAGTGCCACCACTCGTAGCGGAAGTTGCGGAAGCCCTCCCTCTCCAGCGCGTCCTTCAGCAGCAGGCGGTTGGACCGGGCCTTGCCCGTGACGGCGGGGCTGAGCGTGTGGGACAGCGTGTCGAAGCAGTCGTAACCGGTGCCCATGTCGATCGAGTTGTCCGCGAACCGCTTGCCCGCGCGGGCGGTGCACGGGGTCAGGCGCTGGCCGGGGCGGTAGCCGGCCTGCTCGACGGCCGGCAGCCGCACCAGCGTGATGTCGACCTCGCTGCCCCGGCTGTGGCCGGAACGCTCCGCGAGGTAACCGTCGGCGAACAGGCGGCTCTTGGGCAGGTTCGGGTAGAACTCCGTCCGCATCAGCGTGTCCCGGGGATCCGCCGCCCAGCGCACGAAGCGGTCGACGGCGCGCTGCGGCCGGTAGCAGTCGTAGACCTTCAGGGAGTAGCCGCGCTTGCGCAGCGCGCCCTGCGCCCGCGCCAGGGCTCGCGCCGCCGGCCGGGTGAGGACGCACAGCGGTTCGTCGTAGCCGGGGACACGGGCGCCGGTGAAGTTGTGCGGGCCGGCGTAGCGGATGTCCCGCAGGATCGTGGGGTCCACGTCGTCCAGGGCGACGAACTCCCGTGGCGCCCGCGCGGCCCGCGACACGGGGTCCGGTGCGGCGGGGGTGCGGTCCGCGGGGCCGGGGTCGGCGGCCGCCGTAGACGCGGCGGCGGACAGCAGGACGGCGGACAGCAGGAGGGCACGCCTGACGGAGGCGAAGAGTGGCATGCGCCCTGACTACCGCATTCCCGCCCCGAATCCAGGTATTGCTCAGACGCCCCTCACCCGTACCGGGTAGCGCGGCCGCGCTCCGTCCGCCCGTTCCACGGACACCCGCCCGGCCCACCGCACCGTGTACTGCTCGACCGTCGCCGGCTCCCAGCCGTCCGGCGGCCCGACGGCGACCGTCCCGCCGCCGCTGCGGCCCGGCGCCGGCGGCCAGACCTCCAGCTCCAGGCCGCCGTCCCGGCCGGTGACGGGCAGCACGCAGCCCGCCCGCGCCAGCACCGGCACCTCGCCGAGCGGGGCCGCCAGCGTCACCCGTCCGGGGCCGTCGTACGCCCGCCCGTCGCGCGTGTCGTACCAGCGTCCCTTGGGCAGCGGCACCGAGCGGCTGCGCGCCCCCTCGTCGAGCACCGGGGCGACGAGGAGGTCGTCGCCGAGCAGGAAGGCGTCCTCGCAGTCGCGCAGCGCCCGCCGCCTCGGCTCGTGCCACCACAGCGGGCGCGCGTACGGCGCCCCGGTGCGCTCCGCCAGGACGGCGAGGGTGGCGAAGTACGGCAGCAGCCGCTGCCGCTCCTCCAGGCAGGCGCGGGCGTGTTCCAGTACCTCGGCGCCGAACTCCCAGGGCTCCCGGCGGCCCGCGTGGCGCGCGCAGTGGGTGCGGAACAGCGGGAGGTACGAGCCCAGCTGGAACCAGCGCAGATACAGCTCGGGGGAGGGGCGGCCGTCGAACCCGCCGATGTCCGGCCCCGAGTACGGCACCCCGCACAGGCCCAGCCCCAGGGTCAGCGACAGCGAGGCGCGCAGCCCCGGCCAGCCGGTGGCGACGTCACCCGACCAGGTGCCCCCGTAGCGCTGCATCCCGGCCCAGCCGGAGCGGGAGAACAGGAACGGGCGGCGGTCCGGGCACAGTTCGCGCAGCCCTTCGTAGCCCGCGCGGGCCATCGTCAGCCCGTAGACGTTGTGCGCCTCGCGGTGGTCGCCCGACCGGCCGTCCATGACGTGGCGGGTGTTCAGCGGGAGGCTGCGGTCGCCGAAGGCCGCGGACCATCCCCCGACGGGGGGAAGGGCGGTCGGTTCGTTCATGTCGTGCCAGAAGCCCTCGAAGCCCTGCTCCAGCCGCTCGGCGTAGAGCCCGCCCCACCATTTGCGGACCCGGGGGTCGGTGAAGTCGGGGAAGACCGTGTACCCCGGCCAGGCCACCCCGCGCACCGCGTGCCCGTCCGGGGCGCGCACGAAGGCGTCGATGGCCTGCCCGCCGTCGTACACCGGATCGCCGGGAGCGGCCGCCACCCCGGGGTCGACGATCGACACCAGCCGCACGCCCTCCTCGCGCAGCTCCCGGGCGAGGTGCGGCAGCCGCGGGAAGCGGTCCGTGTCCACGGTGAAGACGCGGTGGTCGCGGTAGTGGTCGATGTCCAGATGCACCGCCGACAGCGGCAGCCCGCGCTCCCGGTAGCCGGCCACGACCCGGCGTACCTCCGCGCCGGAACCGAACCCCCAGCGGGCGTGCTGGTGGCCGAGCGCCCACCCGGGAGGGACGGCGGGCGAGCCGGTGAGGGCGGCCCAGCCCTGCAGCAGCCGGGCGGGCGTGCCGACCAGCGCCCAGTAGCGCAGCGGGCCGCCCGACATCCGCAACCGGCTGCGGCCCGGCCGGTCGTGGCCCGAGCCGTGGCCCTCCGCGCCCTCGCCGATCTCGCACAGCCCGTCCCAGCTGTTGTCGACGAACAGCAGATGGCAGCCCGCGTCCGCGACGACGAACTGCACCGGCATGGTGACGGACAGCGGATCGTCGCCCGGTCCGAAGGAGCCGCCCGGATCGGTGTTCCACAGCCGGAAGGCGCCCCGCAGCCGCGGCCCTCCGGCACGGCCGCCGAGCCCGAAGAACCGCGCGTCGGCAGCCACCCGGGCATGGCTCACCCAGCGCACGTCGCCGGCGGCCGTCTCCCACCAGCGCGGCGGCTGCTCGTGGCGCAGCAACCGCCCGCCCGGGGTGCGGATCTCCACCGCGCCGTGCCGGGAGACGGCCACCGTCATCCGCTCCGAGACGATCTGCCAGCCGCCGTCCTTGTCGGGTTCCAGCTCGGTCCGCACGTCGGGTTCCGGACAGTCGCCGTCCAGCGCGTACGACGGCTCGGGAGCGGCACCGTCCCAGCCGAAGAAGACCGCCCCGCCGACCGTCACCCGGATCTCCAGGGTGGTGCGCGAGAACCGCAGCAGCCCGCCGCCGGGCCCCGGCCGCACGTCCAGCAGCCGCCCGGGTACCCGGGCCCGCTCCGGCGCCCGGCCGCGGCGCGCGGCGCCGTCGGCCCGGCGGGTGCGCAGGGCGGCCCGGACCGCGCGCGCCGACTGCGCCACGCCGACCAGCCGCACCGCCCTGACCAGGGCACGAACTCTCATGCAGCTCACAGTGCCACCCGTCGCCCGGGAAGCGGAAACAGTTCAGGGTCTGTTCACCCCCGCGCCTCTTTCCCCTGTACGTGGGAGGCACACATCACAACCTGCGTCACTATGGGCGGCGCACCCTGGTGCACAAGTCGATCACGTGGCATCGTCCTGCGTGGAGCCCTCGACAGGGGCATCCGGTCCGCGTACCGCGCACACTCCGCACCGGGCGCGGCGACGCACACGACGCGTACGTACGGGAGCCGCCAGCCATGTCCACATCCCAGCAGCACCTCGCCACCGACCCGCCCGCGCCCCTGTGGGAGCCGGCCGCGGACCGGATCGCGGGTGCCCGCGTCACGGAGTTCCACGCCTGGGCGGCGGAGCGGCACGGCGCACCGGCCCCCGAGGGCGACGGCGGGGACTACGCGCGGCTGCACCGCTGGTCGGTCGAGGAGCTGGAGCGGTTCTGGGCGGCGTTCACCGAGTGGGCCGGGGTCCGGTTCGCCACGCCGTACGCATCGGTGCTGGGCTCCGCGGAGATGCCCGGCGCGCGCTGGTTCCCCGGCGCCACGCTGAACTACGCCGAGCACGCGCTGCGCCCGGGCGCCGACGACGCGCAGGCGCTGCTGTACGTCACGGAGGACCAGGACCCCGCTCCCGTCACCTGGGGCGAGCTGCGGGCCCAGGTGGGCTCGCTGGCCGCCGAGCTGCGTCGGCTCGGGGTGCGGCCGGGCGACCGGATCAGCGGCTATCTGCCCAACATCCCGCAGGCCGTGACCGCGCTGCTCGCCACCGCCGCCGTGGGCGCCGTGTGGACCTCCTGCGCCCCGGACTTCGGGGCGCGCAGCGTGCTCGACCGCTTCCAGCAGGTGGAGCCCGTCGTGCTGTTCGCGGTCGATGGGTACCGCTACGGCGGCAAGCAGCACGACCGCACGGAGACGGTGGCGGAGCTGCGCCGCGAACTTCCCTCCCTGCGCGCCGTCGTGCACATCCCGCTGCTCGGCACCCCGGCCCCCGAGGGGGCGCTGGAATGGGCGGAGCTGACGGCGGGGGACGCACCGCCTGTCTTCGAGCAGGTCCCGTTCGACCACCCGCTGTGGGTGCTGTACTCCTCCGGCACCACCGGACTGCCCAAGGCCATCGTGCAGTCGCAGGGCGGCATCCTCGTCGAGCACCTGAAGCAGCTCGCACTGCACTGCGACCTCGGGCCCGGGGACCGCTTCTTCTGGTACACCTCCACCGGCTGGATGATGTGGAACTTCCTCGTCTCCGGCCTGCTGGTGGGCAGCACGGTCGTGCTGTACGACGGCAGCCCCGGCTACCCCTCGACCGGCGCCCAGTGGCAGGTGGCGGAGCGTACCGGCGCCACCCTCTTCGGCACCTCGGCGGCGTACGTCATGGCCTGCCGCAAGGCCGGCGTGCACCCGGCCCGGGACTACGACCTGTCCGCCGTGCGGTGCGTCGCCACGACCGGCTCGCCGCTGCCGCCCGACGGGTTCCGCTGGATCCACGACGTGTTCCGCGAGGCCGGCCAGGACATGTGGATCGCCTCGGTCAGCGGGGGCACCGACGTGTGCAGCTGCTTCGCGGGCGGTGTGCCCACGCTGCCGGTGTACATCGGCGAGCTGCAGGCGCCGGGACTGGGCACGGACCTGCAGTCCTGGGACCCCCAGGGCAAGCCGGTCACCGACGAGGTCGGCGAGCTGGTCGTCACCAGGCCCATGCCGTCCATGCCGGTGAGCTTCTGGAACGACCCGGACGGCAGCCGTTACCGGGACAGCTACTTCGAGATGTTCCCCGGGGTGTGGCGCCACGGCGACTGGATCACCCTCACCTCGCGCGGCACGGTGGTCATCCACGGCCGCTCCGACTCCACCCTCAACCGCCAGGGCGTGCGGATGGGTTCGGCGGACATCTACGAGGCGGTCGAGCGGCTGCCCGAGATCCGCGAGTCGCTGGTGATCGGGGTCGAGGAGCCCGACGGGGGCTACTGGATGCCGCTCTTCGTCCATCTCGCGCCCGGCGCGGCACTGGACGACGGACTGCGCGCCAAGATCAAGCAGACGATCCGGGAGAACCTCTCGCCGCGCCATGTCCCCGACGAGGTCATCGAGGTCGAGGCGGTGCCGCACACCCTCACCGGCAAGCGCCTGGAGGTCCCGGTCAAGCGGCTGCTGCAGGGCACGCCGCTGGAGAAGGCCGTGAACCCCGGCTCCGTGGACCGGGTCGACCTGCTGCGGTTCTACGCGGAGCTCGGGCGGCAGCGAGGCTGAGCTGCTGCCCCGGCGGGGGCGGTGACCTGGGGTGATGCGGTCGCCGAGGGTGATTGTCAGTGGGCGCGACTACTGTGCGTAGTGATCGATCGCACTACGTGAAGGGGGAGTCGCCGTGCAGACGCGAAACACGCCACGCCGCCGACTGCGGCGTGAGGCACCCACTACGGTCGCCCTGATCGCCGACGAGGACGACTTCGGGGCCATGCGGGCCTACGCCAGCTTCGGCTTCGACGACCACCAGGTGTATCTCGGGCACATGGCCGCCCTGCTCAGGACCTTCGCGTCCCAGGGCGTCCATGTCACCGTCGCCCGCTTCGACCCGGAGGAGTTCCGCGACTTCTGCGAGCGGCGCGGGCTGGACGCCGACGGGGCCGGGGCGCGGACGAGTTACACGGCCGAGAGGGCGCCGCTGCGGGCGACGGTGCCGTACGAGGGGCAGCACATGCAGCTTCTGCTGCGCGACCTGCAGCGGGTGGACGGCCGGATGCGGATCTGGGAGCGCGCCACCCGGCAGCTCGCGGAGCTCGGCGCCTGCGACGACTGCGGGGAGGACCTGGCCAGGGCGGGATTCGACCGCGCGGTCCTGGCGTTCACGCGGCTCGTCGACTCGCTCGCGCCCGGCGAGCACCATCTGGTGTGCAGCGTCGAGGACGCAAGCGGCGGAGCAAGCCCAGCCCGCAGCCGCGCTGGCAGGACCACGCGCGGGCCGAGACGGAGCGCACCCAGAGCGCCGATGAGGCTCTGGCCC
>NZ_JBFAXR010000049.1:0-57975 GCF_040680895.1 Streptomyces sp. NPDC051940
TCCCAGCCCAGCTGTCCGCGGTCGCGGGTCTGCCAGGACAGCGTGCCCTCGGGCCACATCGGCACGATCGCGCCGCCGCGGACGAAGACAGACCCACCGCCCGACGGTCCTCCGTGCGTCCCTGTCAGCCGTCCTGCGCGGTGCACTCGGTGATCAGCTCGACTAGTTCCTTCATCGGCGTCAGTACGTCCACGATCTTGGGGGCGTTGAACGCGTACAGCCGCAGCGTGCCGCTGCGTTCGACGCTGAGGAGCCCGGCGTCGCGCAGGATCTTCAGGTGATGGGACACCGCCGGCTGGGACAGCTTCAGCTCCCGTGCGATCTCTCCGACGTTGAGGGCTCCACCAGACCTCAGCAGCAGGACGACGATGGTCTGCCTGCGCTCGTCGCCCAGTGCGGTGAACAGCGGCTGGCTCTGGGCGAACAGGTCGAGTACGTCCTGCGCTGCGACCGTCATGTCGAGGCGGCCGCCGACAGGCTCTGCCGCAGTTCCCCCAGCCGGTCCACTTGCAGCCCGCGGGATTTGCCCTCGTTGATCCATCCGTCCAGCATCTGCCGTGTCTGTGCGCCGACCTTGGTGAAGTGCGCCTCAAGGTAGCGTGGCAGGTCGAACGGGGCAAGCCGGGGCAGTAGCCGCAGCAGGGCGCCGACCAGCCAGGGCGGAGCCACCGTCCGGGGCGGCTTACGGCCGTTGAGCGCGGCGACCACGGCGAGCGCCTCGCCGGCGGCCAGGCTCGGCAGCCGCAGTCCGGCGCGCAGGGCCGGCAGGGACCAGCCGACCGCTTCCAGGGCCGCCACATACGGCACTTGCAGGGCGGCCTGGAGTTCACCTGTACCGGCCCGGGTCTCCCGCTTGGCGCGGACACCACCCGCACGGAGCGCCTCGATCACGGGCCGCGCCCGGTCGTCGGTGCCGCCGACCATCGGCGCCGCACCGGGCGGCAGCCAGTACGCGATACCGGCCATCGGCACCTCGTCCGCCAGCGGCGCCTGGTAGGCCAGCACCGAGGGCACCACTTGGACGATCTGTTCGTCCGGCCAGGTCCGCGCGAGTATCGCCCGGTCGTGCAGGTCCTGGCCGACGGTGACGATCGTCGCCGTGCCGACGAGTGCGCGCAGACCGGCCACCCAGGGCTCACGGAGCGCGTCCGACGACACGCACAGCCAGACCGCGTCCCACTTGCCATCGGCCGGATCATCGAGCACCCGGTCGGGGCGCAGCCGTTCGACGACGGGCTTACGCCCCGACCGCAGGCGGAACACGGTCCGCCCCTCCTCGGGCCAGCCGCCCCGCCCCGGTTTCACCAGGTAGCTGACGGTTGCGCCGCCCTTGGCGAGCCACAGGCCGAAGACCTGTCCGAGTGCGCCAGCTCCGACCATCAGGATCTTCATCGCCACCGCTCCTATCCATCGAAATATTTAGATAGATGAATCTAGCAGTGGCGACGGGAGTTCTGCACGGTGTTTACCTGTCCGTAGCGGAACGGACCTGTGCGCCGCGACGGCGGTAACGACCTTGGCCGCCCACCAGCCGAGCAGCCCGCACCTGCTCAGGGGCGCGTCGACCAGAGCAGCGTGCCCGCGGGGCGCTGGGCCAGGGGGACGATGTGAGCGCGCCACCCGCAGCGCCCAGCAGCGAGGGCCGTATACGCACGCCTACCCGTGAACGCCCAGCCCGTCCCGGGAGCTTCGGCGTGCGACGGCCGCCGCGCGATGCTGGTGCCCTGGCGCCGCCAAGGGTGCCGCGCTTGCCCGCAGCACCCCTCGGCGGGCGTCACGCCCAGGAATCACCTCAGGTCAGGATGCGGTACGACCCGATCAGGCTTGCCTCCGCCACCTCCGGGGGCGCGACCAACCGGTCACCGATCCCCGTTTGGAACTCCGCGAAGGCCGCGGACTTCGCCAGCGGGTCGCTGCCGTCCTCGCTGATGACGACGTGCACGAAGCTCACGCCGTCCGCCAGCCGGAACGAGGCATAGCGCAGGCCGCCGGGGTCCTTGGTGTTGAGCTCCGCCAGCACCTGCTCCACGAGACGCTGGTTCTCGTCCGCGGCGTCCTCGCGAGTCCGGTATCGGACGATCTTCATGCTGCTCATATTCGTTCCTCTCCCACCTCACCAGGTGCGTCGGCTCAGCCGACCTTGACTTCCTCACGCCCGAGCCCGACCGGCGCCGGGGCGACCGCCTTGCCAGGCGCCAATACGGCTGGCAGCACGCCGACGGCCGCCACCGCGGCCAGCACCCACGCCGCCGCCGTGAATCCGTCCATGAACTCCACCGGTGAGGCGTAGCTGCCGCTGTTCGCGAACACCAGAGAGGCGATCGCGACGCCGAACACCGAGCCGACTTCGCGCATCGCACTGTTGACACCGGCCGCGACGCCCGCGTCGTCGAAGGGCACGGAGTTGGTAACCAGGTTGGCCACCGGCGGGAAGCACAGGGAGATACCCACACCGGCGACGAGCAGCGGCAGCACCAGGCTTGGGTAGCCGACGCCGAGGTCGGCGACCGCCGCGAGCCAGCCCAGCCCCACCGCCTGCAGCAGCATGCCCAGTGACATGAGCGGGCGGTCGCCGATGCGGTCGGCGAGCGCACCGGCCAGTGGGGCCACCACCATCAGGGTGCCGTTCCAGATCAGGATGCGCAGGCCCGCCCCCAGTGGGGAGTAGCCGAGGCCGGTCTGGAACATCTGCGAGATCATGAACAGCGCGCCGATCAGCGAGACGTTCTGCAGGAAGCCCACCGCGTTGGCGGTGGCGAATCCGCGGCGGCGGAAGTAGTCCATGGGGAGCATGGGATGGGGTGCCCGCAGTTCCCAGGCGACGAAGGCGGCCGTGAAGAGGGCGCCGACCGCCAGGGCGACGATCACCTCGGCGCTGCCCCAACCGGCGGACGGGGCCCGCACGGGGGCCCACACCAGCGCAAGCAGGCCAACCGCGGCCAGGGTCAGTCCGGCCGGGTCCAGCTGTGGGCGCGGGCCGCGGCTCTCCCGGAGCTTCAGGGCGGACAGGGCCGCGACGGCAGCGCCGACGGGAACGTTGACCCAGAAGATCCACTGCCAGGAGACGCCCTCGGTGATCGCGCCGCCGACGACCGGCCCTGCCGCCACTCCCAGGCCGGTCACACCGCCCCAAATCCCGAGGGCCGCGCCGCGCTTCCCCGTGGGAAACGCGTCGATGATCAGGGTCAGCGTCAGCGGCATGACGACGGCCGCACCGGCGCCCTGCACCACACGTGCCACGATCAGGGCCGGCGCGGCATCCGACAGTGCTGCCGCGGCGGAGGCCAAGGTGAACACCGCAATGCCCAGGACGAACATCTTCTTGCGGCCGAAGCGGTCGCCCAGGGCGGCGCCTGTCAGCAGCAGGCAGGCAAGTACGAGGTTGTACGCGTTGATGGTCCACTCGAGGTCACTGAGGCTCGCGTTGAGGTCCTGCTGGATCACCGGCAGCGCCGTCGACACGACCACCACGTCGAGGGCGGTCAGGAAGACGCCGATCGGCGCGAGGATCAGCGTCCACAGCACGTGAGTGGGGCGCGCGTGCGCCTCGGCATCCGCGGTCATCGGCACGCCCCGATCGCTGTCCAGGCGCCGGCTGTCGCGTTGTGCATATCGTTTCTCCCGCTCTGTTCGCCGCAGCCGGATACCGGCCGCCGCAGGAGGGTGGGCTCCCTCCTGCGGGATAAGACCCGGCGGGCCGCTGCGATTCGCCGCGGCGAGAAGAGGAAAACAGCGCTATCCGCCGATCGCGGCCGGCTCCGGCGCCAGCCGTGCGGGCATGCCGAAGGCGGGGAAGAGCCCGGGATCGAGAAAGGTGACGACCCGTGCGATCCTTGTCGGCGTCATCGCGAGCACCTGGACGGACTGCGCCTCGAACCAGCCGTCGGGGGCGCGCAGATACGCCACGACGGCCGACTGCCCGTTGGCGGACGTGGGGATCATCCGGATGCCGCCGGGACCGGTGAAGCACTGGGTGGCGATGAAGCGCAGGAAGGCATCGCGGCCGGAGAACCAGGCCTGCACGGGTGGCATCTCCACGATCACGTCGTGGCGCAGCAGCCGCGCCAGCGCGCCCAAATCGCCGTTCTCGAACGCGGCAATGTACCGATCGAGCAGCACACGCTCCTGACGCCCGCCCGGCTCGCTGAGGTCCTCTTCCTTCGTCGCCGCCGCGTCGAGCTGGGTTCTGGCGCGGCGCAGCATGCTGTGCACGGCGGTGGGCGAGGTGTCGAGCAGCTCCGCCACCTCAGACGCGCGCCAGTCCAGGACGTCGCGGAGAATCAGCACCGCGCGCTGCCTTGCAGACAGGTGCTGCATCGCGGCGATCAGGGCGAGGCGGACGCTGCTCCGGGAGGTGACGACCGCCGCCGGGTCCCCCGGGATGGTGTGGATCAGCGCGTCCGGCACGGGCTCCAGCCAAGCGACCCCCGGATCGGCCGGGGCAAGCGGCCGCTCCGGATCGGCACTGGGCACCCCAAGGCCGGACGGCAGCGCGCGGCGGCTTCTGTGCTCCAGCGCCGTCAGGCAGGCGTTGGTGGCGATCTGATACAGCCATCGGCGCAGCGAGGAGCGGCCTTCGAAGGTGTGGAAGGACCGCCAGGCACGCAGGATCGTCTCCTGCACCAGGTCCTCAGCGTCGTGAACCGAGCCGAGCATGCGATAGCAGTGCGCCAGCAGCGCGGGACGGAACGGGTCGGTCAGACGGATGAAATCGTCGCTGTCCGGCATGGCTGCCCTTCTCCAAGATGCGTCTTCGAGAAAAGACCCCGCGGACCGCGGAAACTCACCGGTGACCTACCTCACCCCCCCACGGGGCGCCGACCGCAGCTCAGCGGCAGCCAGTACCCGAGCGCGGGCCGTACAGCACATCGGTCAGGAGTACGGATACGAGGATGCAGGCCGCCAGACGGCCGCAAAAGCGCAGCCGCGTGCGCCACCCCCGGGTCGGCGCGCCCGAACCCCCCTCTGAACGGCGGGTCGACTGATCTACCTCACTCTGTTAGGCACTGGAAGACGGCGACTGGATGTAAGACCTCATGGTTTCGCGGAGCGAGTCGTCCAGCCCCGTGGGCTTCAGACCGAAGGTCTCGGTTGCGTCGGAAGAGTCCAGCACCCACGGGTGACGGCGCTGGTAGCCCACTTCGCCCAGTGCGCGCAGCATCTTCGCCTCATCGCCCCGAACGGACGCGAACGCCGCCGAAAGGGACAGGACCCGTTCCGAAACCGCGGTCAGGCGGGGCGACCGCACCCCCGCCAGAGTGGCCGCCCGGATCGCGATGTCCCTGACCGAAATGGCTGGCTCGCTGGGGACGTGCCACGCCCGGCCCCAGCCTCGCTCATCATCGGCAACCGCGATCAGGGTGCGTGCGACATCGCCGGTGTAGGTCCATGAATGCGGTGCGTCGAGGGCGGCTGGCACGATCGCGCGCTTCCCGGCGGCCAACGGTTTGAGCACGCTCTCCGTCAGATACGAAACAGCGCCTGCACCGAGGTAGTCGGATGCCCTGGCCTCGGTGACGCGGACGCGTCCGGCCTGGTGGCTGGCCAGCGCGTCAAGCCACATCTGCGCGCGTACGCGTCCCTTCTTCGTGGTCGCCGTGAGAGGAAGCTCCTCTACGAGGGGACCGTTGGGAGGTGCGTAGCCGTACAGGTTGCCCGCGATGGCGAGAACAGCGCCGGTGAATTCGGCGGCCGCGAGCACGGAAGCCGCCAGCGGCGGAAACTCAGCAGGCCAGTTCCAGTAGGGCGGCGCGGCGCAGTTGTAGATCACGGCGGCGCCCGAGGTCGCCTCACGCAATGCGGTCGCGTCCTTGGCATCCACCGCGACGTGTTCGATCCCCGCGGTATCCGGACCGGTGCCGCGGCGCGTGAGCACCCGGACCTGTTCCCCGCGCGCGGCGAGAAGACGGGCGGTCGCGGCACCGACCGGGCCGGATCCGATGACGATGTGCAATGACATGGATTCATTCCTCGAAAGTTGATGAATTCGGGCCGGGCCGGCCGCTCGAACTGCACACCGACGTGTGCCAGCGGTCTCCAGTAACGAAGCCCGGCGGCCTGGCGCTCGGCTTTGGGATTCCGGCTTCAGGCGCGGACGGGCGCGCCGTCGGTCTTGGGCCGTGCCCTCTGCTGACGATCAATCAATCACCAAGAGTGAGAACCATCTTGCCGACGGTGTGTCCCTGCTCACCGATGGCGTGCGCCTTCGGTGCTTCCCACAGGGGCAGCACCGTATCGACCCGCGGGCGGAGCCGGCCGGCCGCTACGAGATCGGCGATGGCGTTCATCGCGAAGTGATCCGGCTCAACGAGCATGAATCCCGCTCGCACACCGAGTTTCGCCGCCTGCGGGACCAACGCCTCTTCCGCGGGCGCGGCGAGGGAGACCAGCGTCCCACCCGAGGTCAGAACCTCCAAGGAGCGCTTCCCGCAGTCGCCGCCCACGAGGTCGAAGACGATGTCGATGTCCCGGACGACGGCGGCGAAGTCCAAGGTGGTGTAGTCGACCACCTCGTCCGCTCCCAGTCCGTACACGAAGGCGTGGTTCGCCTTGCGGGCCGTCCCGATCACGTACGCGCCCAAAGCCTTGGCCACTTGGACCGCGAGATGCCCCACACCACCGGCCGCGGCATGGATCAGCACCCGCTGGCCTGCTTCCACGTGTGCGGTGTCGACGAGCGCCTGCCAAGCGGTGAGCGAGGCCAGAGGCAGTGCCGCAGCTTCGATGTGGTCGATCTCGTGCGGCTTGCGCGCGAAGTGGCGGGCCGGCGCAGCGAGGTACTGCGCGTAGGCACCCGCCTGGTGCGGGAAGCGCGGCATGCCGAAGACCTCGTCGCCCGGCTCGAAGAGCCTCACGCCGATTCCGACGGCCTCGACCACTCCCGACACGTCGTGCCCGAGGATCGCCGGCTCGTCCCACAGCCCCAGGCCGCCGGTGGCCCGTGACTTCCAGTCCGTGGCATTGACCCCGGCCGCCTTCACGCGGACCAGGATCTCTCCGGGTCCCGGTTCCGGCCGGATGACCTCAATCTCACGCAGAAGCTCGGGGCCACCCCACGACGCCGGACTCACCGCCCTCATCACTGCTGTATCCATCGCTGTCTTCACTGCACGCATCCCCATACCGTCCTCGCCTCTCTATCCCCCACCGACGTCATCGCCTCAGCCCGCCGCATATGGCGCAAGGCAAGCCTGCGGTCGCAGGCATCCCCATACCATTGGCCCAAAGGCCAATCTGTGCCAGAATCCGGCCATGCACCAAGTGGCCGTCCTGGCGCTGGAAGGCGTCATCCCGTTCGAGCTCGGCATCCCGCACAGGATCTTCGGTAGCGCTGTGGATGGCGACGGAACGCCGCTTTACGAGGTGACCACCTGCACCCTCGACGGCCGCCCCGTGACAACTGACGCAGGCTTCACCATCGGCGTCGAACACGACGCACAGCTGCTGTCGAAAGCCGACACCGTAGTCATCCCGCCCTCCGCCGCACTGCCGGAACTGCACGAGCGCGGCGGACTACCGGCGCCCGCGGCCGAAGCCCTGGCCGGAATCCCCCAGGGCTGCCGCATCATGTCTATCTGCACCGCCTCCTGGGTACTGGCGGCCGCCGGTCTGCTGAACGGCCGTCGAGCCACGACCCATTGGCGAGAGGCAGACCACCTTCAGCGCGCATTCCCCGAAGTACTCGTCGAACCCGATGTCCTGTTCGTCGACAGCGGCGACGTCCTCACGTCCGCGGGCGCGTCAGCGGGCGTGGACCTGTGCCTGCACCTGGTCCGCAGCGACCACGGCAGCGAGGTGGCCAACCGGGCCGCTCGCTCCTGCGTCGTACCCCCCTGGCGGGACGGCGGCCAGGCACAGTACATCGAGCGGCCCGTGCCCGAAACCTCTCAAACCGGCACGGCCGCAACCCGGGCGTGGGCACTGGAACATCTCGACCAGCCACTGCCATTGCCCGATCTCGCCGCGCACGCGCGGATGAGCGTGCGGAACTTCACCCGCCGGTTTCGTGCCGAGGTCGGCATGAGCCCGGGCCAATGGCTGACCGGCCAACGAGTGGAACGGGCCCGCCACTTGCTGGAGACCAGCGACCTTCCCATCGACACGATCGTCAGCCGTTGCGGCTTCGGCATCCCCTCCTCCTTCCGCCAGCACTTCCGCACCATCGTCGGCGTGTCGCCTTCCGCATACCGCCGCGCATTCGCCCAGTCCGCCGGCAATGAACAGCGCGCTCACCCCGCCGCTGATGCCGCTCAGGCCGTGAACGGAGAACGGGCTCCTTCACTGCCACGGGCCGCCCTGGATGGACCCACCACCACACCTGGAAGCCGTGCAGAGTAACTCGGCGTCGGTCGACCTTGGCAATTCCGACTGAGGGCCAGTCTTGAATTGGCTCGAGAACGGTTCACGAGACCCCGTCCTTCTCCGAACTACCAGAGGTGGGCACTAAAGATCGTCTCTGCAGGTGGCGACCGGGCTCGTTGAAGCTGGCGGCCTGATGCGTCAGCGGCCCCGGAACGCCGAGATCAGCAGCGTCTCAGCAGCCCGCGGACCGCTGCCCGCCGCGAGCACGTCCGTGGTGATGTCCGTGAGCCCCACGGCGTCCAGGAGCCTGCCCCAGACGTGCGGCCGCAGCACCCAGCGGTGCATCGTCGTCGCGGTGCCGTCCGGCGCCTTCGCCGGCACGTGTACGGGCGTCACGTCCTCGCTGGCCGCCGCGCCGCTCAGGTAGTGGCCGAAGGTGGCGAACACCAGCCGTCCGCCCGGGCGCAGCGCCGCGGCCGCGGCCGGCAGGAGCCGCGCCGGGTCGCTGAAACAGGTCGCGCCGAAGACGCTGTACAGGACGTCGTAGCTCTGGTGCGCGGTGTGCAGGTGGGTGACGGCGTCGGCGTGGACCAGGTGCAGCCGCGGCGCCAGGGCGGCGTACAGGCCGGCGGCCATGGTGTGTTGGGCGGGTGAGGATTCGATGGCATCGACGCGGCCGGGACGGTGGTGGGTGGCCAGGTGGGCGGCCTGCCGTGCGGCCCCGGAGCCCAGATCGGCGACGATCTTGCCGGTAAGGATCCCGAGCATCTCCGGGCCGGGTCCGCGGTCCTGGCTCCAGGCCCAGTGGAAGGTGTCCGGGACGCTGTCGTCGGATGCGGCGCGGGCGCGGCCGTAGTGGTGCCATACCTCGGTTGTGGCGGTCGTCACCTGCCACATGATGGCGTCTGCGGCTGTGGTGCCGGTGTATTCGCTCGGATGCCACCCGGATGCGTCGAGGACCTCCGGGCGCGGCGGCCGGAGGCCCTCAGCAGGTGGGTGGGTCAGTGTGAGGGGTTGCCGGGGTGAGCGCCCGCACGGGCCGGGAACGCCGCCCGGCGGCTTCCGTACGGGCGGGCGGCGTCGCGCTGCTTCCGTACGGGTGGCGGCGCCGTCGGGCAGAGGGAACTCGGTCCGGGCTGGGCGGTTGGTGTCGTCAACGGCTGTTCACGGATGCCTCGTTCGGGGCGGCAACCGCATGTGGTGCGGTGGAAGGCCGCGGGGCCGGCGAGGCTTGTGCGGGCTTGGACCGTGCGAGCCACAGGCCGGTGAACACGGCGGTGGCCACGGTGACGGCGCCCGCTGCGAGAAACGCGTCGTTGAGGCCGGTGGCGAAGGAAGCGCCGCTGGATTGCCGGGTGCGGACGACGGCTCCGAGCACCGCCACGCCGAGCACCGCGCCGATCTGGCGGGCGGTGCTGCTGATGCCTGAGGCGAGGCCGCCCTCCTGCGGGCTGACCGCCTGGATCGCGGCGCCTGTCAGTGGGGACAGGGTCAGGGCGAAGCCGATGCCGGCAAGTCCCAGCCGCCACCACACGTTCCCGTAGCCGGTGTCGGCGTGCACCATGCCGAGCGCCAGGAGTCCCAGGCCGGCGAGGGCCAGGCCGGCGGTGACCACGAGGCGCAAGCCGTACCGGGCGGCGAGCCGGCCCGCGTACGGACTGACGATCACCATGGCGAGGGATACCGGCAGGGTCTGCAGGCCGGCGCGCAGGATCGAGCTGCCCTGGACGTACACGAAGAACTGGGAGAAGAAGAACGACGACCCCATGAGCGCAAAGCCCACCACGGTCATGGCGGTGTTGGACACGGTGAACAGCCGCTGCCGGAACAGCCGCAGCGGCAGCATGGGAGCACCACGGCGCGCTTCGACGGCGACGAAGGCGGCGAGGAGGATCACCGCGGCGGTGAAGCAGCCCGGGATCGCCGGTGAGGTCCAGCCGCGGGCACCGCCCTCGATCAGCCCGTACGTCAGCACCCCCACCCCCACGACGGACAGCGCCGTGCCGGGAATGTCGATCGCGGGGGCGCCCGGATTGCGGGACTCGCCCAGGTGGCGCAGGCCGATCAGCAGCAGGACCACGCCGATAGGCAGGTTGACCAGGAAGATGGCGGGCCAGCCGAAGGCTTCGGTCAGCACACCGCCGGCTACGGGGCCCGCGGCCAGACCCATGCCGCTGAGTCCGGCCCACAGCCCGATCGCCTTCATCCGTTCCTGCAGCACGGGATAGGCGGCGGCGAGCAGCGCGAGCGAGGCAGGGCTCAGCGCCGCGGCACCGATGCCCTGCAGGACCCGGCCGGCGATCAGCCAGCCGACCGAGGGTGCGACGCTGCACAGCACCGACGCGGCGGTGAAGACCGCGACGCCGCTCAGATACACCCGCTTGCGGCCGAACCGGTCGGCGAAGATCCCGCCGGACAGCAGCAGCATCGCGACCAGCAGAACGTACGCGTCGACGATCCATTGCAGACCGGTCAACTGGGTGTGCAGGCGGTGCTGCATATCGGGCAGCGCCGCGCCGACGATCGTGTTGTCGAGCAGGACCATGAACTGGCCCAGGCAGGTCGCCGTGAGCAGTACGGCCCGGTTCGATCGACTGCCTGCGGCCGAATGCGATGCACCCAAGGGATCTCCCTCAATCCGTAGTTGCGCCCGGATGCCGACCGGGGTGGCGAGACAGCCGAGCGCTCTAATGCAGCCACTGACTGCGTTAGGTGACTATAGAGAGGTTCGGCTCACAAACGCAAGCAGCGACTGCGTTAAGGTGGGAGGCATGAACGAGCAACAGCGAGCCCGGCGGCCCGGCGGGCGCAGCGCCCGTGTCGGCGCGCAGGTCCACCAAGCCGTCACCGGCCTGATCGGCGAGCGCGGGTACGGCAACTTCACCGTCGGTGACGTCGCAGCCCGCGCGGGCGTGGCCGACAGCAGCATCTACCGCCGATGGGGCAACCTGGAAACCCTGCTCACCGACGTGGCGCTCACCCGCCTCAACGCGCAGTCGCCGATGCCCGACACCGGCAGCCTGGCCGGCGACCTGCGCACGTACGCGGCCCAAGTGGCACGCGAGATCACCGGACCCGACGGGCCGGCGGTGCTGCACCTCGCCGTCGCCCTGTCGGGCACAGGGCAGCAGGGCATGCAGGCCGGCGACGACCTGCGCGCCGAACGGACGCGGCAACTGCAGTCCATGCTCGACCGCGCCCGCGCCCGCGGCGAGCACCCACCCGACGCGCTCGACGTGCTGGACCACATCCTCGCCCCGATGTACATCCGGACCCTCTTCGGCATGACCCCCCTCACCCCCGCCTACATCAACGGGCTGGTCGACCGGATCCTGTAGGCCACCCCACCCCCAGGTAGCGCTGCACGCCCACCCCCCGGCCGCGATGTCACGAACCCGGTCGAAGCCGCCGGCACAGGCGTCGGGTTGGCCGCGGACGGCGGCCACGGGGCGGAAGTCCCGACCGCCCCGGCGCGTCCGGCGTGCGGCTCCCCGTGTTCCGCGCCCCCGCGCGCCCACCGCGTGAGCAGGAAGTTCACACGTACGAACGACCTGGGGCATCCCTTTCGTCATGCCGGGTAACGAGGCCGGGACCGCTCCGCGGGCCCACCAGCGAGGGCCCGCCTGGACATCGGAGACCGACATGCCTGTTTTCCCGTTCGCCAGGCGCGTTGCCGCCGCCCTCGCCGTGATTGCCGCGGCGGCGGGAGGTGCAGCGGCCCCGGCCGCCGCGGGCAGTGCCGCTTCCCTGGGGCAGTGCCGCTTCCCTGGGGCAGTGCGCGGTGAGCGTCAGCAACCCCAACCACGCGGGCGACTACGTCTGGGGCGAGACCCATTGGAACTGCTCCACGCTGCCCGCGGACGGCGGCGCGAAGATCCATCTGCGGATCCTCCGCGACGGCGAGGTGGTGAAGACCTCGGAGTTCTGGCAGAGCGGGCCGTTCAGCAACTCCTTCGGGACGGGCGTCCGGTGCGTCGGCGACAGCCACACCTACCTGATCCACGCCTGGGGCTTCGACAATGACCTGATCCAGTACCACGCGTACAGCCAGGAGGTGACGCTCCCGTGCTGACGGGCCGATCCGCACCCCACCGCGCGGCGCAGCTCACGCGTGGGCGGTGCGGGAGACGGCCCCGGCCCGTGATGGGGCCCGGCACGGGCCGCCCGGCAGGCGAACAGCCCTCTGCCCAGGTGGCCCCCGGTCCCTTGCCGGGTGCCCACGCACCGTAGGCCCGGACACCCAGAAGACGACGCACGGGAGTTGGTGCCGATCGTCGTCCCCGGCGTGGTCTTGTCCTTCGCCCTGCCGGCGGCGCTCAACGCCGTCACCGGCGACTCCCGCCGACACAAACAGGGGGTCGCCGGCGGAGCACCCGCTGACCGCTTGATCCATGGGGGACTCCGGACGGGTATGTCGATCGAGCTGCTTCAGCTGGGCCGGTGAGCCTCATCATCGTTGCCTCGATGACGTGCGTTGGCAGCGAACAAACGCTGCAGGTTCATGTGGCGGAACTGGCAGACCGCCGCGACCTGGCGTGAGGGCATGGAGACTGGTAGGGACCGCGTCGCCCAGCTACCACCAGACCAGGTCGGTACCGCCGTTGCCCTCACCCCGCGCACTCGTCTCAGGGTGTCGCCAGCGCCTCGGTAGGGGAAAGGCGGGAGGCGCGACGGCGGGTAGAGGCCCGCCGGTGCACCGACGGCCAGGGTGGCGGTGATGCCGCCGGCCAGCGCCCAGGGCGGTACGACGGTGGGCCAGTGCTGGCAGAGAGCGAACGCGGTAGTCGCTCCGCTACCGAGGAGGGCGCCGCCGAATCCGCCGAGGGCGGACAGCAGGAGCGATTCGGCGAGGAACTTGGTGCGGATTTGGCCGCGGGTGGCGCCCACCTGGCAGGGCAGCCCGGCGGCGAGTTCCCGGTCGTGCGTGGTGATCACGACGGTGGTGCCGGTGGTGTGCAGGTCGCGCAGCAGCCGCAGCACCGCGGCTCCGGCGGCGATGTCCAGTGCGCCGGTGGGCTCGTCGGCCAGCTCAGCTCCGTTCCTGCCGGGAATCCCGTCGCCGACCGCCCGCGGCACCTCGTAGGGTCCTGTGCATGCCACCTGCACGCATATCATCCGGCGAGCCCCTGTCCCCGGCACCGCTCTCCCCCGCCCGCTACCTGATCTGGCTGGCCACCAGCCAGTGGCCCCGGATCGTGGCCGGGGCCGTGCTCGGTTCGGGATGGATGATCGCGCTGGCCGTGCCGCCGTACCTCATCGCGCGGTCGGTGGACAGCGGGCTGGATACCCGTTGGTGCCTGGCGCTGCTCGTCTCCGGTATCGCGATCGCCTCGCTCGGTGTGCTGCGGCACCGCACCATGACCAAGGTCCGGATGGACGCCAACTTCCGTACCGTACGGACGGTCTCCGCGCACGCCGTCCGGCTTGGCTCCGCGCTGCAGCGGCAGGCCTCCACCAGCGAGGTGGTGACCATCGGCGTCGGTGACGTGCAGACCATCGCGCAGACGCTCACGGTGTGCGGTCCCGGCATCGGCTCGGTCGTGGCGTACCTGGTGGTCGCCGCCGTGCTGTTCTCGATGTCCGTGCTGCTCGGTGCCGTTCTGGTGATCGGCATCCCGGTGATCGGCATGGTCCTCGGCCCGCTCGTACGCCGGCTGACCGGCACCCTGGCCGGCTACCGCGAACGCGAGGGCGCCCTGGTGGCCCGCCTCGTCGACCTGGTCGGCGGTCTGCGCGTGCTGAGCGGCCTGGGCGGCAAGGAGGTCTTCGCCGCCCGCTACCGCACCGATTCCGCCGAACTCCTCGCCGAGGGCTACCGGGTGGCGAAGGTGATGAGCTGGGTGCAGGCGCTCGCCATCGGCGTGCCGTCGCTCTTCGTCGCCGCCGTGACCTGGCTGGCCGCCCGCACCGCCGCCACCGGCGAGATCAGCGCGGGCGAACTGGTCGCCGTCTTCGGCTACGCGGCCGTCCTCGTCGTCCCCACCATCTTCCTGATCGAGGGCGGCTACGACATCAGCCGCGGCCTGGTCGCCGCCCGCAAGGTCACCGCCTTCCTCCGCCTGCGGCCCGACCCGCCGGGCACCCTCCCCTGCCCGCCGCCCGGCGCCGCTCTGCACGACCCCGAATCCGGTACGGAGATAGCCCCCGGCCTGCTCACCGCCGTCGTCTGCGCCCGCCCGGGCGACGCGGCCGCGCTCGCCGACCGGCTCGCCGGGATCGGCCCGACCGCCGCCACCTGGGGCTCGGTGCCGCTCGCCGACCTGGACAGGCCCGCGCTGCGCGCCCGCGTGCTGCTCTCCGACAACGACTCCGCGCTCTTCCCCGGCACCCTCCGCGAGGTCGTCACCGGCGGTCGCACCACCCCGCCGTCCGAGCAGGAACTGGCCGAGGCCCTGTCCGCCGCGATGGCCGTGGACCTCGCGGGCGGCCCGGACGCCCCCGTCCACGCGGACGGCGCCAACCTCTCCGGCGGCCAGCGACAGCGCGTTCGCCTCGCCCGCGCCCTCGCCGCCGACCCGGAGATCCTCTTCGCCGTCGAGCCGACCTCCGCCCTGGACGCCCACACCGAGGCCGCGGTCGCCGCCCGGCTCAAGGCGGCGAGGTCCGGTCGTACGACGGTCGTCACCACCACCTCCCGCCTCCTCCTCGAACAGGCCGACAGGGTCTGCTTCCTCGAGGACGGCAAGCTCGCCGCCACCGGCACCCACCACACCCTGATGCGCGAGGCGCCCGAGTACCGCGCCCTGGTGGGCCGCGCGGCCGACGAGGAGGAAGTCCCCGCATGAGCAGCACCGCCGCCACTTCCCAGAGCACCGCTCTCCCCGTCGCCGACCGCCCCGCCGTCCGCCGCGCACTGGTCCGCCATCTCCGCCGCGACCCGCGCACCTTCCTCGCCCTGCTCGCCGTCACCTCGCTCGCCGCCGCGTCCGGCCTGGTCGCACCCTGGCTCCTCGGCAGCATCGTGGACGAGGTCCAGGCCGGCACCACCGTCTCGGCCGTCGACGAACTCGCCCTCGCCATCGGTGTGTTCGCCGCCGTCGAGATCCTGCTCACCCGCTGGGCCCGGCTGATCGGTTTCCGCTTCGGCGAGCGCGCCCTCGCCCGGATCCGCGAGGAGTTCACCGACCGCGCCCTCGCCCTGCCCACCTCCACCGTGGAGCGGGCCGGCACCGGCGACCTCACCGCCCGCGGCACCACCGACGTCACCGCTGTCGGCAAGACACTGCGCGAAGCCGCCCCCGACCTGTTCATCGCGGGCGTCCAGACGACCTTCCTGATCGCCGCGACGCTCGCCCTGGACCCGCTCCTCGGACTGACCGGCCTGCTCGGCCTGGCCGGTATCGTGCCCGCCGTCCACTGGTACCTGAACCGCGCCCGCGCCGCCTACCTCACCGAGGGCGAGGCCAACTCCCAGGTCGCCGAGGCCCTCGCGGCCACCGCCGCCGGCGCCCGCACCATCGAGCTGTACGGTCTGGCCGGCCACCGCACCACCGCCACCGAGACCGAACTCACCGCCTCGCGCACGGCCCGCCTGCGCACCCTGGCGCTGCGCACCGTCCTGTTCCCCAGCGTCGAACTCTCCTACTGCCTGCCGGCCGTCATCGTCCTGTTCGCCGGCTCCTTCCTGTACGCGGCTGACGCCGTCACGCTCGGCACCGTGGTCGCTGCCACCACCTACTTCCGCCAGCTGATCACCCCGCTCGACACGATCCTCCAGCACCTCGAGCAACTCCAGTCCAGCGGCGCCTCGCTGGCCCGCGTCGAGGGCCTGGCCGCCGTACGCGAGGAGACCCCGGCCGACCACCCCGTCCCCGACGGCGACGTCATCGAACTGCGCACGGCCCGCTTCTCGTACGACACGACCTCACCCGAGGTCCTGCACGGCGTCGACCTCACCGTCCGCCCCGGCGAACGCCTCGCCGTCGTCGGCCCGTCCGGCGCCGGCAAGTCCACCCTGGCCCGCCTGCTGGCCGGCATCGAACCCCCGACCGGCGGCGAGGTCACCGTCGGCGGCGTCCCGGTCGCCCGCCTCGCCCCGGATACCCTCCGCCGCCACATCGCCCTGGTCACCCAGGAACACCACATCTTCCTCGGCACCGTCCGCGACAACCTCCGCATCGCCGCCCCCGACGCCGACGACGGCCGCCTGCGCTCCGCCCTGGCCGTCGTCGGCGCCGACGAGTGGTTCGACGAACTCCCCGACGGCCTGGACACCGACCTCGCCTCCACCCTGAACGGCACCCAGGCCCAGCAACTCGCCCTGGCCCGCGTCGTCCTCGCCGACCCCCACACCCTCATCCTCGACGAGGCCACCGCCCTCCTCGATCCCCGCACCGCCCGCCACACCGAACGCGCCCTCGCCGCCGTCCTCACCGACCGCACCGTCATCGCCATCGCCCACCGCCTCCACACCGCCCACGACGCCGACCGGGTCGCCGTCATGGAGGGCGGCCGGATCACCGAACTGGGCACCCACGACGAACTGGTGGCAGCGGACGGACCGTACGCGGCGCTGTGGCGGTCGTGGAGTTCCTGAGTGCCATCCGAATGCCGGGAACCGGTCGGTCGCTGTTCAGCCTCCCCTCGCCGACCCGCCGGGTGCATTCCCTGGCGGGTTCCGGTCGGCGGCGCAGGCCCCACACTAATGATCACCAGAGTCACCAGGGAGCCCGCAGCATGACCGCCACCACACAGGCCCTCGGCGGGCCGACCGCAGCCGACCACGCGTCGCGAAGTGTCACGCGCCCGTTCTACGTCTACGCCGTGCTCGCCAACACGCTCCTCCAGCGCGGCGTATTCGTCCTCTTCCTTCAGCAGCGAGGCTTCTCCGCCGGGCAAGTAGCCCTCCTGCAGACACTGATCTACCTGGTCAGCGGACTTGCCGAGGTGCCGACGGGAGTCATCGCCGACCGAATCGGCAGGCGTGCCAGCATCGTGATCGGCCAGCTGCTGATCGCTGGTTGCCTGCTCGGCCAGGTGTCGTTCTCCACCTACTGGGTGTTCCTGGCGCTGTTCATCGGGCAGGGCGTGGGCATGGCGTGTGTGTCCGGCTCGGACACCGCCCTGCTGTACGACCTGCTCGTGCGCCGTGGTGCCACGGCCGGCTACGTCAGGATCAAGTCCCGGTTCACCATGCTCGGGACGCTCACCTCGGGAGCCGCCATCGTCCTCGGCGGCCAACTGCAGCAGAAGTCCTGGACGGTCGTCTACGCCGGTTCGGCCGTGTGCCTCGCCCTGGCCGTGGTGGTGCTGGTGGCACGGGTGCCCGAGATCCGCGGCGCGGACGCCGTCGACGAGCAGGACACAGCCCAGGAGCACCACGGCGACGCCACCGCATGGCGGGCGATGCTCCGCCTCGCCACGCCGGCACTGGTGACGCTCGTCGTGGTGTCCGGACTGATGCATGCGACGTTGACGCCGTACATCATCTTCACGCAGAAGACCCTCGCCGATCAGGGAGCGAGCACCGCACTGGTCAGCGTGGTCATAGCGGCGGGATTCCTCGCCGGCGGGCTCACTCCGCTGCTGTCGCACCGCGCCGAGCGGCGCATCGGCTACCGGGTCATCGTCCCGGTGTCCCTCCTGACACTCGCCGCCGCACTCGCCCTCAGCGGCGTCGGCCATGTCTGGGTCACCATCGCCGCGTTCCTGGTCCTGGTCGGCATCCCCGAGATCACCGCCGTGCTCGTGGACAACGTGTTCAACGAGGCCGTACCGTCACGCCACCGGGCCGGCCTGCTGTCGATGATCACGTTCGTGGAGTCGGCGCTCATCGGCACCGGCTATCTCGTCCTCGGCACGCTCATGGACGGGCTGGGCTCCAGTGCGGGCATGGCCACGTACGCCGTCGTCCCTCTGCTGGCGTGCCTCCTGTGGCTCCCGGTGCTCTTCCGAGGGGCACGGGTGACCACCATGACCGACAAACCCGCCGAACAACAGACACCCTGACGTCTCGCACAGCGCCACACGGGATGGGAAATCCGCGCCACTGCGGCAGCTGCTCAGCAGGCCGCGGCGATGACCTGCGGATTCCAAGCCGGATTGGAACGTGTCGCACAGGTGTGCCCCCCAGGGTCAGAATCTGAACCGCGCGCGTCATCCGCAGAGGGGGAAGCCATGTACGCACGTACGTCCCGTAAATCCGTGGCCGGCACGGTGGCGCTGGGCCTGGCCGCCGCGCTCGCTGGTGCCGTCGCCGCGCCGGGCATCGCAGTCGCCGACACCGGCGACCGTACACAGACGACTGCGTGTGAGTCGTTGTGGGTCAACGACAAGTACGGGGTGACCCACGCCCGACTCCGCAACTGCACCGTCACCTGGGGGAAGAACATCTACGACGGTTCCTACTGGCAGACCGTCCGGTTCGAGCTGCTGGACGCCGCCACCGACAAGGTCTGCGCCAAGTCGAACACCATCGCCTCGCCCTCCGGGCGCAGCGCGTCGGCGAGCGAGTGCAACGGCGTATGGACGCCGAAGACCGCGAACTTCTACGGCCGGGCCACGAACTTCTTCATCTGCATCGGCTACGGCACCAACTTCCCGCCGTACGGCAACGAGTACACGAACGAGACTCCGCCGGCCGGCTTCTGAGCCCGGGACGGGCCGGCGCCGGCGTATGCCCGGTGCCCGGTGCTCCCCCGCTCGGTCCGTCTCTCGTGCTGTCTGTTCTCCTGCCCGCGGTCACTCGCCCGGGCCCGATCAAGGGATGTGTCATGCGAGGAAGTCGACAGGCGAAGCTGGCCGCGCTGGCGGCCGGGATGATCATTGCTCCGCTGGGGCTGACCGCGGGAGCCGCTGGCCCGGCATCGGCGAGCGCCTATTGCGGCCGCAGCGGACCCATCCTGGTCGGCGGCAGCGCCCGGATGACCCCGGGGGTCAGCGCCAACATGCGCAGCGGCTCCAGCACCAGCTGCAAGATCGTCGGCTGGGCCGACAACCAGGACTACCTCGTCTACTACTGCTGGACGTCCGGCGAGAACGGCACGTGGACCTTCCTCTACAACCAGCACGACGACCGGTTCGGATGGGTGAAGGACTCCCTGCTGCCCGGGAACGGCGCCGATCCCTGGTGCGGCTTCTGACCCGTCACGTCCCGTCCGACAAACGGAGGCATCCATGAAGCACAAGCTCGTCCCACTCCTCAGCGTCCTCGGGCTCGCCCTGGGCACCGTGCTTATCGCCGCCGGGCCCGCAGCCGCGAGCCCCGTGTGCTCCACGGTCCGCTATCTGACGGCCACGAACGGGCATCTCATCGCGGTGCCCGCCTACACATCCGGAAGCACCTACTGCCACCTGCAGCGCGGCGGGGGCGGCGAGGGAGTGCAGACCCTGCAGACGTCGATCTACCAGTGCTACTACCTGCGCGGACCTCGCCTGGCGGTGTTCAACATCGCCCGCGATGGCAGCTACGGCCTCAAGACCGAAGCCGCCGTCGCGGCCGTCCAGCGGTATCACAAGATCCCCGACGACGGCATCTACGGGCCGCAGACACGCAACTACATGCAGCACTTCGCCAACTGGGAGGGCGAACTCAACTGCAGCTACTTCAAGCCCTGAGCAGGTACGGACCCGGGCTCCGCGGCCGGAGGGGAACCGGGAGCGGGGAAGGAACCTCTCACCCGGGTAGGGGCCGGCCCGACGTGTCCCCGTGCGGGCGCCGCACGGGGACACGTCGGGCGGTCACGACCACCTGGGGGGACGCACGTGGGAGTACTGCGACTGCATTTCACTGCCGCCGACCTCGGCAGAGCCAAAGTGGCCGCCCGGCCCGACCCGCTGTGGGAACTCGTACTCAGCGCCAATCTGCTGGGCAACAGGGACGGCCGGGCGGTCTTCGACACCTGGCGTGCCGACGCCCGCACCCGGTTGCGGACGCTGCCGACGAAGCACCGGCACCTCATCCGGCTGCTGGCCCCTCCGTTCAGCGACTTCCCCGATCTGCTCACCCCGCCGGCCGGGCAGCAGGGTTTCGAGGAGGGTCTCGACGCGGTGCTGTCCACTCCGCGGCAGCGGATCACCCGTGAACTCGCCGCGCTCGGCACGCTGCCCGCCTGGACCACTCCCCTGCTGCGCGGCGAGTCCGGCGCCGTCCGCGCCCTGGGCCATGCGTTGCGCGGCTACTTCGGTCAGGTCCTCGAGCCGTACTGGCCGCGGATCGCAGCGCAGGTGGAGGCCGACCAGGCACGGCGGGCGCGGGCCTTCGTGGCGGGCGGCGTGGACGGTGTGCTGAACAGCTTCCGCCCGCTGCTGCGCTGGCAGTACCCGGTGCTGGAGGCGCCGTATCCGCACACCCGCGACATACACCTCGACGGGCGGGGGCTGCTGCTGATCCCGTCCGTCGTCTGCTGGCGCACCCCCGTCACCTGGATCGACCCGGAGCTGCCGCCCGTGCTGGTCTACCCGGTCGAGCGCACGGCGCAGTGGTGGTCGCGGCTACCGCCACCGAACGTCCGCGACACGCTCACCCCGCTGATCGGCGGCACTCGGTCGGCGATCCTGCGGGCAGCCGCCGAGGGCGGCTCATGCGGCGAACTGGCCCGCCGCGCCGCCCACTCCCCGACCATCACCAGCTACCACCTGAAGGTCCTACGCGACGCGGGCCTGGTGACCTCGCTGCGCGACGGCCCTTACGTGGTCTACGCCGCCACTCCCCTGGGCCACGATCTCCTGCTGGAGAACCAGAGGGGTGGGGGCGCGAACGCGCCTGCGGGCGGATGACGGGGCGGGCGATGGGGACTGAGGGGGGCGGGGCTCGCTGCGTTCGGGGCACTGGTCGCGCGACGGCCCGGCGCCGGACGGCCCGCGTGCGAAGCGGGCGCCTGCACTGGCGCTAACGCCGAGCCCCTCGCCCACGTGTTGTACACCTCCGGGTCCACCCTCCCCAAGGGGGTGATGATCCCCCCGGGGCGGCGGTGCAGCCGACGGTTTGCCATGTACTGCCTCACGGACGCGGGCCGGGTTCACCTCGTCATCACGGTGGCGGACCGTCCTGGGGTGATGGACCGACATGCCGGACGCAGGAAGCGACGACCACAAAGGGCCACAGAGCCTGAACGGATGTCAGCGCACGTTCCGCCACGCCAGGCACACCGTCACCGATCGACTCGATCAGAAACCAGACCGCGCCGACCGCCATCACAGCAGTCACCACGATCGAGGGCGCAGGCCGAAGTCCCCACGGAGCGGCTTTGCTGCGATCGACGGACAACACCGGCCACACCGCCAGCAGAGTGAATCCGACCACCGCTACCGAGCCATGACGCAGCGATCCCCCACTGCTCGGCGCCGGGAACAACGTCACCACCAACGCCGCCACCCCACCTCCGGCCAACGCCACACGTCCCGCGAACGCAGCCGCGCGCAACCCCCACGCCGTCAGCACATGGCAGACACCCAGGGCCAGCAGCGCCCCCGTCATCACCCAGAACCCCGACGCCCCGTAAGCCGCCAAGACACTGATCGTCTGGGTAGCAGGATCGTAAGCGGACCCCTCAAGCACCGCCGCAACCGCCCAACCCCCGATCAAGAAGACCGGCGCACACCCCGACGACACCAACGCCCACCTGGGAACAAGACTCACTAAATCACCGTAAAACGGCCGACCCCGTCCCCACCTCATACACGCAGACCAGAAGCGTCCAAATCAACCCCCCATACCCACCCCCACCGCCCCGGCGAGCTGCTCGGTGAAAACCGCATGTGACGCCACGCCGCGGACGCCGAGCCCCTGCTTCCTAGCCTCGACGACCCGCTTCCCTTCACGTATCGCCGCCACCCAACGTATCGACGACCGCTACCGGGCGGGCCGAGGACATTCGCGCCGCCCTCCACGCCCGCTCAGCTGCCGAGGATGGCGACGATCCGTGGGCGTGACCGCGCCGGCCGGCGGACGTGCGATCAGACGACCAGCGCGGGCACGGCGAGCGAGTAGGTGGCGCTCGTTCAGCTGGAGCCGAGGTCGGCGCGCCGGTTATGGGTTGCGGTCTTCGCGGGGTGAACGGAGCCTGCAGCGGGTGAAGGGGGCGGAGATGTTGATCGGGGCGGTCACCGGTCGCGGAGTCTGTGAGCAGCGGTGGCCCAGGTCACGCAGCGTGTGGCCTGCCGCAGATCTCCGGCTCAAGGTGGGAGGGGGCGGGTGCGGCAGTACCTGGCGCAGTCGGCAGGAGACGTGCACGATGAGCGTGGTGGCGTCGGGGCCGGGTCCCCAAGGTGGGGTGTACCGCCTCACGACAGCCCTACCCACCGCGGACACCAGTCCACGACATGGTCGACAATGACCGCGTGGATGTCACCGAACTACTCGAATCGGCTTCCCTCCTGATCCCGGAAGAGATCGCTACCGAAAACGACATCACGGTGCGAGATGTCTGGGACTACCTCGCCCACGACGAGTGGGAATCGGCGCTGGGACTGCTGGAGGAGCTCGGGGACGGACATCCGCTGTCGTTGACGTTCTGGAAGCAGCTTGCCGACGCAGCTGAGGAACTCCGCCTTGAACGAAGCGCAGCTTGGTGCCACTGGCGATGTTCAGAGATCCGAAACGGAATGATCCGGGCGAATCTGATGCTCCAGCCAGCCACAGAGGCGCGACGCAAGACACCAATCCCCGGTAACGGCGTTCTGCGGCCCATGTGGGACATCGGGAACTTCTCACCCACCGGAGGTGCCTCGGTGAGCATTGCCGGACTCTGGGTCGAGGACACGCCTTTCCTGGAGCCCGGCGGCCGGGCCACTGTCCGCCTCGTTCCCCTCACTCCCGCTCACTGGACGCACGTCAAAGCCGGCCAGCGGATCAACATGCACGAGGACAGGACCGTGGCCGGCACCGCAGTCGTACTGGAGGTTCACCTCCCTGCCACGGCCATTCCCACAAGGTGACATCGGCTGCCTCAGCGTCTCACCGGTGCAGATATCCGGGGACTACGGGGCTGACGTTTGGGAAACCCTGCTCTCCCGCTTCGCTCCAAGTGTTCACCGGGTGGGCAGCCGCCACAGGTCGGTCTTCGCCCGCGCCTGCGGTGGCGGCATCTGGCGCACCAGGTGGTAGAGGTTCTCGAAGTACTCCTGCCAGCGATCCGGATCCGGCAGTCCCATCTGCGACCTCTTGGCCCGCTCCACCCGCACTAGAGGCTCCATCTGCTCCCATACCGAGATGACCGATCCGCCCAGGTAACCGGAGACGGGTCTGATGCCGACCACACCGTGCGCGACCAGGGCGCCCAGATTGTCGTAGAACCAGGCCAAGTCACGTATCAGGTTCCGCTCGGCCTCGGGCAGCCCCTCCATCCCGGCGGAGATGTTCCAGGTGGGCAGGTGCCGGAACACGGTTTCGCGGGCCAAGGCAAGGTGCACACTGCGGTGTTCGCGGAAGAGGTCCACCAGGACTGGCAACGTGTTCGCGTGTTCCGTTAGGCGCAGCTGTCGCGCGGACACGATCCCGGTCGCGCCCAACGCCAACAGCGACACCACCAATGCGGCAATCTCCATCATCCCCCCTTGCAGGCTGCTTGCCGCCCCCGTTCCCCGCCGCGGGGATGAGCAATCTCGATCGTCCGGGCCGGGTTGTCGGCGGCCAGTGGTTACGACTGCCCGTAAGGAGCCCCCGATCACCGGTCCTCAAACAGCCGGTGGAACAGCGGCCACGGGGCACTCGGCATCCGCAGGCGAAAGCACGTCCCCGAAAGGGAGCACAGGCTCTTGCATCCGGGACCCAGGACGTCCCGGCCGCCAGTGCCGCCGGGAAGCGCTTGGAGGTAGGCGGGCACGTGTCGTCGCTACTTGTGTTCCAGGGCGGCTCGCTGGGTCATCTGGGTGGCCGGCCGGGAGTGATGCCGCCGAGCGATGCGACCGCGAGGTGGACCGTGCGTTCGGTCACCGTGGTGTAGTCGTCGCCCGCCTCCAGTGCTCTCGTCGCGGCGTGGACCAGTCCCTGCAGCAGGCGTGCCGTCGTGGTCGGTGCGTCGTCGCCGAGGTCGCGCAGGGCGTCGATGAGGGGGTCGAGCAGTGCGCGGTGGGCTGCGTCGGCGCCCTTGCGCAGGGCTGCGGCGTCCTGTGCTCCGGCGGCTGCCGATGCGATGCGGTGTTCGCCGTCGCGGACCATCTCCCAGTTGCGCGGTGACGTAGGCGGCGACCCGGTCGTGAGGTGCCTCGCCGGCGGCCTCGACGGCGGCGTGGATGCGTGCCGTCCACCGTGGCGCCGCCTGGCGGACCACCTCGGTCAGCAGTTCGTGGCGGTCGGCGAAGTACTTGTAGACGCTGTTTCGGGCCAGGCGGTGCGCCGGGCGACCTCCGCGAACGTCACCGCCGACGCGTCCCCCTCGATGAGCACGTCCCGTGCCGCCTCCAGCAGGGCGGCACGTTGCTGGGCTCGGTGGTCGGAGACCGAGGCGGCGCGGATCTTGGGCACGCGGTCAGTCTAGGACCCCCGCTTAGGGACGGCGCGTCCCCATCACATTTGTTGGCGACGCCATGTCCCCATCTTTGGAGGGAACACCGTGTACCTCGCCCTGCTCGAACTCAAAGCGGCCCGCGGCCGCTTCCTGCTGATGGGCAGCGTCGTCGTCCTCGTCGCCGCCCTCGTCGGGATCGTCTCCGGGTTCACCACCGGACTCGGCGACGACACCGTCTCCGCCCTGCGCAGACTGACCGCCACCCACATCGCCTTCACCACCGGATCCGACTCCGACCAGTTCGCCCGCAGCCTGATCGACGAACCCACCGCCGACGGCTGGCGCCGGGAGCAGGGCGTGCAGGCCACTCCGCTCGGCATCGCCATCACCGCGGCGTCGAGACCGACCTCGCCGCCTTCGGCGTGGGGCCCGGCGCCTTCACCGACCCCGGAGCCGACACCGGCCGGCCGCTGGACGCCGCCGAGCCGCTCGGCATCGTGGTCTCGCGCCAGCTCGTCAACGAAGGGGTCCGCATCGGCGACACCCTCACCGTGGACCGGCTCGGCATCCGCCTGAAGGTCCTCGGCACCACCGGACGCTCGCCCTACGGCCATGTACCCGCCGCCTACCTCACCACCGACGCCTGGCGTGAGATCCGCTTCACCGCACCCGGCTCCCCCACCCCCGCCGGCGCTCTCCCCCGGCAGTACACCGCCATGGCCCTCAAAGCGCCCGCACCAGCGGGGGCAGGCACGCTCGCCGCCGCCGACCGCCGCCACCACACGAGGACCGTCACCCTCCAATCCGCCCTCACCGCCGCCCCCGGCTACGAAGGTGAGCGCCTGACGATGACGTCCATCCAGACCTTCCTCTTCCTCATCGCCCCTCTGGTCGTCGGCGCCTTCTTCGCGGTCTGGACCGTCCAGCGCACCCCGGAACTCGCCCTGCAACGCGCCCTGGGAGCCTCCCGGCGCCGTCTGCTCGGCCACACCCTGGCCCAGGCCGCCCTCGTCGTCAGTGCCGGCACCGCTGCCGGAGCCGCCCTCGCCTCGGCCATCGGCCTGCTCGTCGGCGAACAGGTTCCCTTCAGCCTCCCCGCCCCCACCCTGATGGCCAACATGGTCGCCGTCGCCCTCGCCGGCCTCGCCGGCGCCGCACTCACCCTGCGCCGCGTTACGACCGTCGACCCGATGACCATGCTGGGAGCCGCACGATGACCCTCCACCACGACGACATCACCGTGACTTTCGGCCGCACGGCCTCCCGCACCGCCCGCCACACCGAACGCGCCCTCGCCGCCGTCCTCACCGACCGCACCGTCATCGCCATCGCCCCGACCAGCTCTCCGGCGGCGAACGCCAACGCGTCGCCCTCGCCCGCGCACTGCTCAACCAGCCCGAACTCCTCCTCATCGACGAACCCACCGCCGCCGTCGACAGCAGCCGCGCCCACGAGCTCACGCAACTCCTCATCCGGACCACGCACCCACACGACTGCATCACCGTCGTCGCCACCCACGACCCCGTCGTCACCGACGCGGCCGACACCACCCTCGAGATGCCCGGCCACCACGCCGCCATCCCGTAGACCACGACCACAGCACGGCGGGACGGGCGGACGTGCGGCATCACCGGTAGCGGCACGGCCCCGGCGAGAGTCCCGTTCGCCCGATTTGACCATGGGCATGGGGGCAGCCAGGACTCAGTACGAGCGTGACGCTTGTTGATCACGGGTGGTGGCAAGCACAGGCCGCTTTCGCGCTGCCCGGGCTCCGGCTGCATCTGCGTTGTCGACGACTGCCGCAGGATCAGAGGTCAGCCGGCGGCAGGCCGAGGTGGTCGTGCCATGCCCGACGGCCGGCGGGGGTCACGATGAGAGCGCGGGTGGTGCCGATGCGCGTCATCCATCCAGCGGAGAGCGCGTGGGCGCACAGGGCAGCACCCACTGCGCCTGCCAGGTGGGGACGGCGCTCGGTCCAGTCCAGGCATGCGCGCACCGGCGGTCGGCGTGAGCCGCCAGGCACGGCGATGCCGGTATCGGTCAGCCAGAGGGTGCCCTTGTCGGTCAGGACCGGCTCGGGCCCCCACTCCAGCAGTCCGCGCTCGACCATGGCGTCGGTGATCGCCAGCGCGACGGTTCCAGCCAGGTGGTCGTAGCACAGCCGCGCGCGGGCCAGTGCCTGCTGTCGGCCGGAGGCTGATAGCGAACGTGGTCGGGCGCTGCGCTGCGGTGCCAGCGCGGCAAGGCTCTCGATCAGTTCGACCACCCTGCGGTCGGCCACCCGTACGTAACGGTGGCGTCCGTGTCGCTCCTCGACGAGGAGTCCGCCACTGGCTAGCAGGTTCAGATGAGATGTCGCGGTGGACGGTGCGACTCCGGCGTAACGGGCGAGCTCATTCGCCGTCCACGCCCGGCCGTCGAGCAGTGCCAGGCAGAAGGCGGCCCGGGTCCCGTCGGCCAGCAGCCTGGCCACGCCCGCCAGGTCTACCCCTACGTCCTGACCTGCGCGCTGAATGTCCACGCTGCCCATTGTCGCCGACGTCCCTTCGACGTGCGTCGAAGCGTCCACGTCCTAGCGTCGGCACGTGCGCAGGGCTTACCTGCCCCGCACCCGAATCCGCGCGCGAGGGCCGTACCGCCTCCACTCACGTACCGGAGCAACCATGACCGCGTCCGACACGAATGTCACCGCGTCACCACATCCCGGACCCCGGACGGACCTCGTTGTCACCGATGCTCCCAGCCCGGCGGACATCGCGGTGATCTCCGACGCGCTGGACCGCTTCAACATCGAGCACACGGGAATCACCGACCGCACACCGCTCGCCGTCCTGGTCCGTGATCCCAAGACGCACCAGGCGGTCGGCGGACTCACCGGGCGTACCTCGCTCGGGCTGTTCTTCGTCGACCTCTTCTACCTGCCCCCTCAGCTGCGAGGCAGCGGGCTGGGAAGGGAGATCCTGCGGCGGGCCGAGGACGAGGCCCACGCCCGCGGCTGCCGCACAGCCGTGCTGTACACGATCACCTTCCAGGCCCCCGGCTTCTACCGGAAGCAAGGGTGGAAACTCCTGGGTAAGGTCCCCTGCGATCCGCCGGGCACCAGTCGCGTCTTCATGACCAAAGAACTCACTGCACCGACCGGCCAACCAGTTCGGCCCCGGTAAGGTCGCCGTGCTCGTTGCACCATCATCTGTCCCGTCCGCTCTCGTCCCGCCAGCACCCCTGTCATCGATCGAATCCGGGACGTCACAGTCCGGGGCAGTAGTACCGTCCGGGCTGCTCAACGCCCTGGCCGGGGTGCCCGACCCGCGCAATCCTCGCGGGGTGGGGTTCCGCCTGGCGACCTTGCTCGCGGTCGGCGTGTGCGCTGTGACCAGCGCCCGCCACAACTCCCTGACCGCCATCGCCGAGTGGGTACGACGCTGTGACCAGGATGTCCTGGCCCCAAGTGCCTGCGCGGAGCGGTCCGCGCACCGTGAAGAGGTCCGCGAGGTGAAGGTGGTGAGCGTGGGCGGCCTACTGTTCCCCCACGCCCGCCAGGTTGTTCGCATCCACCGCAGTGGCCGCGAGCCCAGGCAGCGCGGCCTGCGCGTCCGTGTCTGCGCCACCCTCCACCACTCCGGATGGGCCGACATCGCCAGCGGTCGACGAGCCCACACCCACCCCGCAGCCGGCCCTCACCCTCCACGCGATTCCGTGATCAAACTGGGTGAATGCGACTCTCCCCGGGGGCTCTGCCGGTAGCGGTGTCCTCGTAAAGCGGACAAGCCTCGAGGCCCGCTTGCCCTCATTAGAATCGCGGTGTTCGAGTACCACGGCTGGATCACCGTCCGGGAGACCGCAGTTGATGACGACGATGACAGCCGACTGTGGCAGGTCGTGGATGAGCTGCGGCTTCGCATCGCCCAGACGGCCAGTCCCTACCTCCTTGATCTCCGGTGGATGAACGGCGAGCCGTTCATCCACCTGGGAGGTCATTCCAATCACCGCTCGTCGCCTGATCCTGTCGGCCTGTTCGAGGATGTCGCGAAGGTTGCTCCCGGCTCCTACGGCCTTCTGCATATTCGCGATTACGAGGACCCGGTCCACGGGAACGAGGTACGGGTACTGAGACTCGCTCGGGGCACGGTCACACGGCACACGGAGTCGCTGCTGTCCCCGTGCATCCCGACGCTGGAAGACCCCTTTGCTGATTAGCGATCTGCCTGGCGGGTCACGGCCGGAGCCATGGACGGATCACCGCGGAGCAGTGGTGCGCTGGTCACCGCTCCTCTTCGGCGGCCGGGGGGGCAGTGGGTGCCGGTGTAGATGGTGGGCATGCAGCGGTTGCAGTGGATGCAGCGTGAGTGGGTGGCCGGGTTGTCGGCGATGCGCTGCACCAGGTCGGGTTCGCGCAGCAAGGCACGGGCCATGGCGACGAAGTCGAAGCCCTCGGCCATGGCACGGTCCATGCCCTCCTGGTCGGTGACGCCGCCGAGCAGGACCAGGGGCAGGTTGAGCGCCTGGCGAAACGTCCGGGCGCGCTCCAGCAGGTACAAGGGCTCGTACAGATAGGCACGCAGGAATGAGCGGCCGAGTGTGCGCAGGCCCAGGCGTTGCGGCCAGGGGAACTGTGCCGCGAACTCCTTGAGGGGGCGTCGCCGCGGAACAGGTACATGGGGTTGAGCAGGGAGCTGCCGGCGGTGAGGGTCAAGGCGTCCACCGACTGCTGCTCCTGCAGCCACCGCGCCACTTGCAGGCTGTCCTGGACGGTCAGGCCGCCGCGTACGCCGTCGGTCATGTTGAGCTTCGCGGTGATCGCGATCCGGTCGCCGACTTCGTCGCGCACCGCCCGGGCCAGGTCCAGCGCGAGACGCGCCCGGTTGGCCAGCGGACCGCCGTAGGTGTCGGTACGGCGATTGAGTCGAGGGCTGAGGAAGGCGCTGGCCAGGTAGTTGTGGCCAAGGTGCAGCTCGACGGCGTCCGCGCCCGCATCCACCGCGAGCCGGGCGGCCGAGGCGTGCGCGCGTACGACACCCTCGAGGTCTTCGGCAGTGGCGGCGCGGTCACGGCGCAGGCTCACGGGGTTGAAGCCGCCCATCGGGGACAGGGCCGGCAAGCCGTTGGAGCGGGCGTCCGCGACCGGTCCGGCGTGGCCGAGTTGCAGGGCGACGGCGGCTCCGGTGCCGTGGACGGCTTCGGTGAGCCGGCGCAGCCCGGGGAGCGCCTCGGGGCGCATCCACAACTGGGCCCGCTGGGTGCGGCCTTCGGGGGCCACGGCGCAGTAGGCCACCGTCGTCATGGCGACTCCGCCGCGGGCAGGGCGCAGGTGGTACTCGATCAGCTCGTCTGTGACGAGGGCGTCGGGGGTGACGCCCTCGAAGGTGGCCGCCTTCACAACCCTGTTGCGTAGCCGTACCGGGCCCAAGCGGCCAGGAGCGAACACGCCAGGCACCCCTCCGGTGGATCGAGACGGCGTGCGTTCGGTCGTCATGGGCGGAGGATCCCAGAGAACTGACGGCATGTCAGCTCCGGCGTGGGACGCGTCGACGGACACGCCTGGCGCCAGCCGGGCTAACGGGAGGAGCAAGCGGCAGCCCCACGGCCGCGCCGGCTTCCGATTCCCTCGTCACCGCATCTCGGACTGGTGTGCGACGGCGGCCGCCGCCAGGCGCTTCAGTGCCTGCTCCGATGTGCTGCCCGGCTGGGCGGTCCAGATCACGATGTGCTGGTCGGGGACGGTGGAGCTGGTCAGCGTGTCCCAGTCCAGGACCAGGGTGCCGGCGACGGGATGGTGGAACACCTTGTTCCCGGTGCCTTGGAGGGCGACCTCGCGCGCCTGCCACCACTGCTGGAACTCGGGGGTGGGGCGCCATCCGGGCCAGGAGGGCGTCCAGGCGGGGGTCGTCCTGGTGGGTGGCGGTGTGCATACGGAGGTAGGCCACGCGGTCGTGGGCTCCGGCCTGCCAGTCGTCGTGCAGGGCGCGTAGCGCGTGGCCGTTGAAGAGCAGCCAGACGTAGTTCCGGTCCTCCTCGGGGATCTGGCCGAAGTCGGTGAGCCGTACGGCTGGTCCGGCTCGGTGTGAACAGCGCCTACCTCGTCCTGGCCGCCCTGGTCGCCCTGGCCGTCGGCAGCGAACTCGCCATCGCCCACCCCACCGGCCACGGCTCCGCCACCCTCGCCCTCCTCCTCTTCGGCGGCCCCACCCTCTACCTCGCCACCACCGCCTGGTTCTTCCGCACCACAACCGGCGGAGCCTGGAGCGAACGCCTCCTCGCCTGCGCCGCCCTCGCCGCCGCCGGTGTGGCCGCCGTGTGGCTCCCCCACTCGCCTCCGTCGCCCTGCTCGACGCCATCCTCGTGGTGACCGCGACCGTACTCACACGCGCCCACCGGAATCTGACGCGCGCGCTGCGGAGCGCCTCCCGAACCTGAGGACCGCCGACCGAGGGCCGGGCCAGTCGGGTACTGAGGCTCCCTGCCCTACTGGCGGCATCTGGGGGGCGAACCTCCACGACAGCCAGGCTCCGATCCGGCCCGCCCATGGCGGTCAGCAGTAAGGGTGCTGGTTCGTAAGGGACGCCGCCACTCGCATCCACACGCCGAACAGCCGATAGAGGTCGGGCAGTGTGCCGTGCGCCTGGACGGTCCGGCTGTCCGGTGACGTGACGCCTGGAATTCCCAGGAGCGTCACGGCAATTGAAGCCGACTGCCAGCGGACCGTGAGGGTGGAGGGGGCCGCTGCGACGGCTGGAGCCTTTGGCGGTACGGCAAGACCGGCGGCCACCGCTTCCTCGATGGCCGCACGTGCTTCCTCCGACGGCCGCAGATCTGCGGCGAACCGGTCCCGCGCGTACTTCACTGCCACGGTTCTCACCGAGGCGTCCCATTCCGTCATCTCTGTGCAGGCACAGTCGTCACCGGTGAGGACCGTCACCGGCACACCGATGGCGGCCGCGGTGGCATGGGCCAGGCCGATCTCACCCACAGGCCGGCCGTCCAGCCACATGTCCTCGATCTCGTGCCCCATGAAGCTGTGGCTCAGTACGCCGAGGGCGCCGGCCCGTGAGTGGTAGCCGACGAAGACCGCGGCGTCATGCTCGGGAGTGAGTCCTTCGAGCATGAGCATCTGCTTGGGTTTGCCGCGGATGAGGCGCGCTGCCGGGTGCAGTGCCTCGGGCAGGAGGTTGCGCATCGGGCCGTGCGCGTCGTTGACGGTGATGTCGGTCGCGCCGGCCGCGACAGCACCGCGGATCGCAGCGTTGACGTCCTCTGCCATCATCAGCCGTCCACGCTCGTAGTCCCGGCCGCTTGGCTGGACATCGTCGGCATCCACCAGGCCGGTGATGCCCTCCATGTCCACACTGATGTAGATCCGCACTGCGTAGTCTCCTCAATCTTGATCATTTCAGGAGACGTTCGCCGATCTTGCTCTGGTTCCTTCACCAGCTCACGATCATCCGACTTCCGTCTGGGGCAGCGCGCTCGCCGGCTCAGCTGCGGGCGTCAGCTCGGCTGCCGCTTGACGTGGTAGTGCTGGGCCAGCCGGGCCAGGGCGACTGCGCCGAGCAGGAGTCCGAAGTCGCGCAGCGCGATGTCGTAGTAGTCGGGGATGGTCAGCAGGTTGACGATGATGCCGGCGAGCCATCCGGCGACCAGCCAGCCGCCGAAGCGCGGGGCGACCGCGACGACCAGACCGGCCACGATCTCGATGACGCCTACGGCGTACATGGCGGCCTGGGCGCTGCCCGGGACGATGTCGTTGATCCAGGGCGCGAGGTAGGTGGGCCAGTCGACGAGCAGGTTGGTGAATTTGTCCAGCCCGAACAGGATCGGCGCGACGGTGAACCCGATGCGCAGGATCAGGAACGCCTGGTAGCCCGGATCGGCGAGCACGGACTGCCTGGGAGCGGCGGGCGTGGTGGCTGTGGTTTGGGTCGACATGACGCCCTCCTTCTATCGACAACTCTCACTATCTATAGAAGCGCGCCAGTTTTCTTTAGTCAATGGCTATGGGTTTTACACTGGGGTTCGTGGAGCACTCGAAGCACGCACCTCACGCCGACCTCTCGGCCGTAGCCGCTCTCGGCGAGCCGACCCGCCGCCGGCTCTACGACCACGTCGTACGCCAGCCGGGCCCGGTCAGCCGCGACGAAGCGGCCGCCGCCCTCGGCCTGACACGGCAGACCGCGGCCTTCCACCTGGACCGCCTGGCCGAGGAATCGCTGCTCGACGTCGTCTACGAACGGCGCAGCGGACGCACCGGCCCGGGCGCGGGCAGGCCCGCCAAGCTCTACAAACGCTCCCCCAGGCAGATCGCCATCAGCCTGCCCGAGCGCAACTACGAGCTCGCCGGACGACTCCTCGCCCAAGCCCTGGAGGAGTCGGAAACCACCGGCGAGCCGGTGCGCACCGTGCTGCACCGTAAAGCCCACGAACTGGGCGCCCAGCTCGCCGGTGACGACGGCGCAGGAGTGCTCGACCTGCTGGAGCGGTACGGATTCGAGCCCCGCTACGACGGCCAGGCCATCGTCCTGGGCAACTGCCCCTTCCACGCACTGGCCCGCGCACACACGCAGACGGTGTGCGGCATGAACCTCCACCTGCTCGGCGGCCTCCTGAACGGGCTCGACGACGACGGCGGCTTCACAGCCCGCCTGGCGCCCAGCCCCGGCCAGTGCTGCGTCCGCCTGGAACCCGCGGCCCCGGCTGCGGCTCCTTAGAGCGTTCCCGGCCCGGCCGAGACCGTGCTCGTGCACCGGGCGGTCAGCGTCGTCTCGGCCATGGCGTGGTCCGGTAGGGGTGTCAGACTGGCCGTCCGAGGCGGCATTGGCCGGGGAGGGAACCGGGTTGGGATTGCTGATCGAGAGCCGGCCGTCCGAGCTGGCGTACATCGAGCGGGTGTGGCGCAGCCGCAGCGAGAACGTCAGCCAGATGATGTCGGTCGCGACGTCGAACTGGGAGCTGGTGTTCTGGGAGCACCAGGGTCAGGTGGAGGCGGCTGTGCTGGGTCCGGAGGCGAAGGCGACGCCCGCCCCGGTCCCCGAGGACGCGGTCTTCTTCGGGATCAGTTTCGCGCTGGGGACGTCGATGCCGCACATCCCGGTCAGCCGGCTCGTGGGCGGCAACGCGGCCATCCCGGAGGTGACGCGGCGTTCGTTGTGGCTGAAGGGGTCCGCCTGGCACGTTCCCGACTACGACAACGCCGAGATGTTCGTCCGGCGGATGGTGCGCGAGGGCATCGTGGACCTGGACCCGGTCGTGCCCGCGGTGCTCGGCGGCGCCTCCCCGGATGTCTCCGGCCGCACCCTGCAGCGGCACTTCGTCGCGGCGACCGGTCTGACCCAGGGTGCCATCCGGCAGATTCACCGCGCCCGCCAGGCGGCGGTGCTGATCCAGGAGGGGGTGCCGGCCCAGGAGGTCGTGCACCGTGTGGGGTACTTCGACCAGCCGCACCTGGCGCGTTCCCTGAAGCGGTATGTGGGGCGGACGGCCACCCAGCTGAGCGGACCAGGCGTACGAGAGCCTCTGTCGCTTCTGTACAAGCCCCGCCCCCTGGGGCCCGCCTAGTGTTCCTGACGTAGCCGACGGGGTCGGCCCGCCCCTACCGGGGCGGGACGGGAACCCCCGGATTCGTCGTGGAGGAATCATGCGCAAGGTTGTTTCGGGTCTGTTCGTCTCGCTCGACGGCGTCGCCCAGTCGCCGAACGAGTGGCAGTTCGCGTTCGACGAGGAGATGGGTGCGGCGCTGGCCGAGACCCTTGAGACCGCCGACACCATCCTGCTGGGCGGGGTGACGTTCACCGAGTGGGCCGGCTACTGGCCAAAGGTGACCAGCGGTGAGGACGCCGGTTTCGCCAAGTGGATCAACGAGTCGCCCAAGTACGTCGTCTCCTCGACGCTGGACACGGTCGAGGACTGGGCCAACAGCACGCTGATCAAGGGCAACCTGAAGGCCGCGATCGAGGAACTCAAGGCGGGCGAGGGGAAGGACATCACCGTCGCCGGCAGCCCGACACTCGTGCGCTCGCTGCTGGAGCTGGACCTGCTGGACGAGCTGGTGCTGCTGATCCACCCGGTGATCGCCGGTGAGGGACGCAAGAAGCTGTTCGCCGACGACGCCGCGCTGAAGAAGCTTCAGCTGGTCAGCGCCCAGCCGACCAGCAGCGGGGTGATCATCGCGACGTACCGCCCGGCGCGCTGAGCCCGCTCCGGGGCGGGGACTCGGCTGCACCGAGGCGGGGTTGTTCCGTGCGTCGTTGACCGGTCCGGGCAGCGGCCGCGGGAGGCGCCCCGCGGCCTCGCAGACGATGGCTTTGCTTACGGCCAGGTAGGCCGAAGGTCTGCGGCCGCTCCGGTTGCGGAGCCATGGACATCGGGTTTGAGTGTGAGGGACCTTCACGCGCACCTAGGAGCTGTCATGTCCAGCCTCCTGGGGCCGAGGTCTCATTCTTCCAGGCTGCGCGGCGTGGCCGGCCAAACCGCACGCGGCGGGTCCGCCGGGCCGAAGCAGCCCCGCGACCAACCGGGGTGAGTTCGACCGGCGCCACGCGCCGGAGGCAATGGCCGGGAACCCGGTCGCCGACCGGCCGAGGAGATCGAGCTGATCGTCGAGAGCCACCACCGCGCGTCCCCCGCAGAGGAGGACGGCGGTGCTGCGGCAACGGACACCGCTGAAGACAAGGAGCGAACGATGACCCGTCACCACCACAAGTCGAACGAGGAAGTCGAAGGCAACCCCGACACCGGACATGGCCGTGGAATGCCCCGCCGCCCAGATGAGGAGGAACTCGACGAGCGCCTGAAGGAAGACCGCGAAGAAGTCGACCTCCCGCCGGAACCGGAAGAGTCAGCTGACTAGTTGATCCGGCAGCGCGTCCAAGCAGCCCTCCCGCAGGGCGTGCCCCACGACCTTGTCGGAGGCGTTGGACCCAGCGGGCACACGAGGCGGCCGGATCAACGCTGCTGGGCCCGTACGTCCTCCGGCGGGGTCCGGCTCATGTGCCAGCCGTCGACGCGCGGGCCGACGAGGTCGGACGGCCATCCCGCGAGTTCGACGGCTGCGTCGTAGATGGCGTCACCGAACGTCACGATGGCCTGGTGCGGGTCGGCGGTCTCCCCGAGTTTGTCCCATGGCAGAAGCACCAGACCGGCGTCTGCATGCCAGGCCGCACCGTCGACACCCCAGGACCGGCCCTCGAGTCCACTCGGCTGTGGCCAGATGTAGGCGTACATCCCCGCGCTGGGTGCGCTGGCCTTCCCGAACGCGAATCCCACCGACACGTAGGCGTCGAGCTCGCCGTTCTGCTGGAACGGCGGACGATCGGGTGGCGGCTCGGTGGGCTTCGCGCTGTGCCGCGTCGCCGACAGGTCGAGATCCCCCCACATCACGCCGACCCGAGGGTGGTTCCCGAGGAAGGGCGCCTGCCACGCCTCGAGCCCTCTGGATGCGAGGTTCCACGCCTCCCACATCAGCCGCGCCGCCTGAGAGTCCCAGGCGTGTTCGGCGTGATCGTCCTGGAAGGTCGGCGCAGACCCCGGGATCTCGCAGATCAGCGTGGTGCGCGGCCGGTGGATGCCCAGTTCGCCCGCCGCGTCGCAGAACGCCTCGTAGAACGAGGCTACGGACCCCTTGGTCAGCGGAATGGTTCGCGAGCCCCTGTCCGCCTCGATGACCACGTCACCGTCGAGCAGCCGGTAGTGCACGGTGAAGGTCACGTCCGGCTTCCGAAGCGTCGGTGTCCTCAGCCCGCGGGGAGTGACGTCAAGGACGATGTTCCCCCAGCCGGCTTCGAACGGCGCATCGAGTGTGTACTTGCCCGCGACCTGTACGATCCGGTTCACGTAACCGATCATCGGCGCCAGATCGTCGTAGACCAGCGCAGGCCACGCATCGTGACGTTCACTCACAGTGAGCCTCCCAGATGCCACGCGGCGGACGAAACGCCCCGAATAGACCATTCTTGCCTGCATGGCGGCGCGAGGCGAGTCGGTTCAGTCGGAGGGGCAAGACCCGTTGCAGGCCGCCCACACCCTGCTTGCCGGGCCGATCGTGCTCGTGTGGGACAACGACGCACAGGACAGGCGAACACCACGTTCGCCGACCTCGATCACCACCCTTTGAGGGTCAGCAGCCGAGTAGGCCATTCGTGAGAAACGGTTTCCAAGGCGCGCGAGAGTACACATTCTGGAATAGCTTCCAATTCCGGAGAGCCGATGTGCCCATGTGGCTCTGTCGTTACGGAAGTGGGATGCCGTGAAGTCGTCGGACGAGTCGGCGGAGGGTGGGCGGGAGATTCGCGAACCGTCCTTGTGGGACGCGATCCTGCCGATGGTGGTGTTGGCGGTACTCGTCGCGGGGTCGCTGGCGTTGTTCGGGCTGGATGCACTGGACGGTCCGATCCAGGTTGCGCTGGTCTTGTGTGCCATGGCGGCGGCCCTTGTCGCGTTGAAGAACGGCCACAGCTGGGATGCCGTTCAGAAGGCGGGGCAGGGTGCCCTGTCGTCGATCACCAGCGCGATCTTCATTCTCCTCTCGGTGGGTGCGCTCATCGGTGTGTGGAATCTGTCCGGGACGATCCCGACGCTGGTCTACTACGGCATCCAGGTTCTGTCGCCGAGCTGGTACTACGCGGCGACCGCGGTGATCTGCGGTGTGATCGCGATGAGCATCGGCAGTTCCTGGACGACGGCGGGAACGATCGGGGTCGGGCTGGTGGGTGTCGCCGAGATGGTCGGTGTGTCCACCGCCATCACCGCGGGGGCGGTCATCTCGGGCGCGTACCTCGGCGACAAGACCTCACCGCTGTCGGAGACCACGGTGCTCACCGCGCAGATGGTGAAGGTGGACGTGTACCAGCACATCCGGCGGCAGGTGTGGACGTCCGTACCCGCGTTCGCGATCGCCCTCGTGGTCTTCCTGGTGATCGGGTTGGTGAAGGGACCGGACGTGGTCAATCCGGTCGGTGAGGACATCGAGCTCAACAGTCTCAACGGCATTTACAACATCACGCCGCTCAATCTCCTGCCGCTGGTGCTGCTCGCTTACCTGTCGATCCGGAAGGTTCCGCCCTCTCTCGCGCTGATCTCGTCCGCGCTGTTCGCCGGTATTCTGGGAGCCTTCCTGCAGCCGGATGTGATGCGGGCCTTCGTCGAGGGCTCCGGAAACATCGTCGCGGAGTCCGTCAAGGGCATCTGGAGCGCGATGGCGAACGGATTCTCCATCGACACAGGCATCGCCCAGATCGACCAGCTGCTGTCCCGGGGAGGCATGGACAGCATGCTCCTGACGCTCTGGCTCATCATCGGCGCGGTCACCTTCGGTGCGCTGCTGGAGGAGTTCGGACTGATCAGCAGGCTCGTCGACCCCATGGTCCGCTCGGCCAGGAGCACCGGTCGGCTCTTCGTCACGGTGTTCGCCTGCTGTTTCGGCCTGAACATCGTCGCCGGGGACCAGTACATCGCCCTGGTCCTCCCGTCCCGGGTCTTCCGGGTCGAGTTCGAGAAGCGGGGCCTGGCCCCCACGAACCTGTCCCGGCTCGCCGCCGACAGCGGAACCGTCACCTCGGCCCTGGTGCCGTGGAACTCCTGCGGCGCGTTCATGGGTGCCGTCCTCGGGGGGCAACCCTCTCCTACGCGCCGTACGCGATCTTCAACTATGCCAGCCCCGCGCTGAGCGTCCTGTACGGAATCACCGGGTTCAAGATCGAGAAGATCGGCCAGGCCGAGGCATCGTCCGGGTCGTCAGCCGCTCGGTAGCCCGTACCCCGGTGGACCGTGAGCGCGTGCGCGCTCATCGACTGGGCCGTCGCCGACATGCTCATGCTCGCGTACCTTCCAGACGCTCGCCGTGTGCCGGCGTGGACGTCGGTGTGTACGCGTACGCCAAGGCGGGCTTTCGCCGTGGCCGGCAAGCGGGGGCAGGGCGGGGTGGGCCCGTTCCCCTCACGTACCCGCCGTGCCCGGTGCCGACCGGACCGCGGTGCCCACCTCCGCCGGCGAGGTGGCCCATGGGGCGCCGTGGCCCGGGAGGACCCAGGACGCCCGCAGGCCGGCCAGCCGGTCGAGCGAGTCGATCGCCGCCGCCGGGTCGTCGGTGAAGGGGGCAGGCTGTGGGCCTGTACGGCCGGTGAGGACGTGGCGCGTGGTCAGCGCGTCTCCGACGAACACCGCGTCGGCCCCCGGTACATGTACCGCCACGCTCCCCGGTGAGTGTCCGGGCATGCCCACGATGACGGGGCTTCCAGGCAGGTCCAGTACGTCGCCGTCGGTGAACTCGGTGACCTCGCGGACGTACCGCGCACGCAGGCCGTTCTTGCGGATCGAGTACGCCAGGAAGCCCAGCGCCGGGCCGAGGCGCAGGGGGCCGGTCGCCACCTTCGGCTTCTGCCCCGTGCGGGCCCGGTCGGCGTCTGCGGCGTGTACGTACACTGGCACGCCGTGCGCGCTGCGCAGGCGTTCGGCGAAGCCGATGTGGTCCGAGTCGCCGTGGGTCAGGACGACGCCGCGGATGTCGTCGACGGTCTTGCCCAGCGCGACGAGTTCGCGCTGCAGGTCCCGCCAGTGGCCGGGGAGGCCGGCGTCGATGAGGGTGATGCCCGCGGGGGTGTCGATGAGGTAGCACGCCACGATGTCGTTGCCGAGGCGGTGCAGGCCGGGGGCGAGTCTCATGGGTTTCCTTCCCTGTCGGTGCCGGATGGGGTTGTCAGGCCAGCAGGCTGTGCGGGGTGGTGATCACCATGTGGCCGGTGGGCGTGGTGAAGGCGCGGACCATGGCCGTAGGGGTGCTCGCCACCGAAGCCATGGTGACGCCCGCCGCTGCGATCTGGCGAGTGCCGCCTGTTGCGTACGATGCGACATTCCGCCGCACGCGTGGACAGGGACGATCACGTCGTACCCGTCCCGGCCAGGCGTCGAGTGCCGGGTGGGGGGACCACTATCTCCGAGGTCCGCCCAGACGACGAGCGTCTTGCGCGATGTGGAACTCGCCGCCGGCTCGCCGAGCCCTGCCTTGGTGGGGTGACTTCGCCGGTCGTCTCGCCGGCTGGCACTGCGCGAGGGGGCCTGCCCCGTCGCCTGGCAGGAGGTGGCGGGCCTGGAGGGGGTCAGGTGGCGGTGGGCCAGGTGCGCAGCAAGGCGGCGATTCTCCCGGCGGTGCAGGTGGGGTCGAGGAGCAGGTCCTTGAGTGCGACGGCGTCCTCGCGGGCGGGTTTGACGGGAATGCCGGCGGCCTCGAGGTACATGACGCCGCACGCGGCGGCGACGGCCAGGTTGGAGCGTTCCAGCCAGCGGCACCGGCCCAGCGTGTGCACCAGCGCGGCGGCCTTGGCGTAGGGGCCGTCGTACACGGGATGCTCGAACAGCTCGGCCCGGTGGCGGGCCACCGCCGAGAGGGGCACGCCGTAGTCGTCGGGGGCCGGATCGTCCGCTCCGGCGGCCTCGGCGACCTGCAGGATCCAGGGAACGTCGATGTGCAGATCCATCAGGCCGCGCGCGCTCCCCCAGGCGCCTGGTCGGCTTGTTCTGCCTCGTCGAAGATCTCCTGGTGCTCGGCCAGGAAGCGGGCGGCCGCGTCCACGGCGCGGGCGCGCAGGCCGCTGGCGTCGTCCTTGACGAGCCTGGCGAGGTAGTCCCCGATGCTCAACCCCAGGTCCGCGGCGCGCTTCTTCGCGAGTTCCGCAACGTCTTCGTCCACGCGGGCGCCCAGCTGTGTCTTCGCCATAGCCGCATGGTAACAGCTGTTACCGTGCGGTGGGGGCGGTTGTCAGTGTTCTTCGGTCTTCTGGTCCTTGGTGGCCAGGAGGTGCTGGAGGCGTCGGATTTCGGCGATCAGTCGGGGGATGTCGTCGCGGGCGTGGGCGATGAACAGGGCGTTCTCGTCCCAGCGGTCGTCGGCCACATCGACGTAGCGCGGTTGTTGGACGAGGGTGGCTGCCACGATCTGCTGGTGGTCGAAGTCCGGCCATCGTTCGCCGCGCCCGGTGTCCGGGGTGGTGCTGATGGCCACCAGGCTCATGGCGTAGTCGTCGTCGAGCTGGCGCACGTGCCAGGGGCCGGGCGTCGCGGCCTGCGTGCGCTCCTCGATGTCGGCGAGGTCCTCGTGGGTGAGAGGGGTGGGGGTGTCCATCAGGCGGTGAGCTCCTCACGCTCGGGAAGGGCATCATGTACGAAACGGGCTCCGATCTGTGGGTTCGCCGTGCATCCGCTGGGATTCTCGAGGGCTTGGACGACGGCCCCGCCGAGGGGGCCGTCAGTGCGGGATGGAGTCGATGACTTGCCGGGCGCCCTGGCGCAGCAACGCCAACGCCACCGACGTGCCCAGCACCTCGGGCTGGGTGGCATCGCCCCACTCGTGGGCGTCGATGACCTGCTTGCCGTCCGGGGAGAACACCCGGGCACGCAGCGAGAGACGGCCGTCGGGTTCGGTGTAGGCGTAGCCGGCGATCGGGCTGTTGCAGTGTCCCTGCAGGACGTGCAACAGGGTGCGTTCCGCGGTGGTCTGCCGCCAGGCGTCGACGTTCCCGAGGCGCAGGACCAGGTCCAGGGTGGCGGTGTCGTCCTCGCGGATCTGCAGCCCGAGGACGCCGGCGCCGATCGGCGGGCACATCGCTTCCAGGTCGAGGACCTGGGTGATGGCGTCGGTTCGGCCGATGCGCTCCAGGCCGGAGACGGCCAGCAGCAGCGCGTCGCACTCGCCGCGGTCGAGTTTCGCCAGGCGGGTGTTGGCGTTGCCGCGGATCGGCAGGCAGTCCAGTTGCGGGTGGGTGCGGGCGAGCTGGGCGATGCGGCGTACGGAGGAGGTACCGATCCGGGTGCCGGCGGGCAGCTCGTCAATCAGCAGACCGTCGGGGTGGACGAGGGTGTCGTGGATGTCGTCGCGGGCCATGTAGGCGGCGAACTTCGTCCCGGCCGGGGTCGGCCGGTCCCCCGGAACGTCCTTCATGCAGTGCACGGCGAGATCGGCGCGGCCGTCCAGGAGGGCGGCGTCGACTTCCTTGGTGAAGGCGCCCTTGCCACCGAGCTGGGACAGGGGACCTGGGTGCCGGTCGCCGCTGGTGGTGATGGGCACCACCACGGTGTCCAGGTCGGGGAAGTGCGCGGCCAACTCGCCGCGGACCCGCTCCACCTGGGCTAAGGCCATCGGTGAGGAGCGGGTCCCAATCTTCAGCGTACGCGGATTCATGGCGCGAGTTTACGGCGCGGCGGTGCGCGTACCGACCACCACACGGGCAGTCACCCTTCGTCGGTGGGCAGGAATTGACCAGTGGTCCGGCACAGCACGGAACCCCCGGAATCACGCCAGTTGGTGCGTCCGTATCGGGTGCTGTGAATCCCCGGTGTCCTGGGCCAGGCGAGCACCAGGAGTGCCGAGTCGTCGTGGGCATCACGGCCCGCGTAGGCGTGTGCGTCCGCTTCCAGCCAGTCCAGAAGGTCGGCGGGGTCCGCGGCCGGGGAGTGACGACGCGGGTAGTCGGCGAGCCGGCGGGCGATGGGGTAGAACTCGCCGGACGCGTCGCGCGCCTCTGCCAGTCCATCGGTGTACAACAGCACGGTGTCCCCCGGACGCAAGTACGTCCAGGCATCGGGGTTCGTGGCTGTGGATTCGTGGCCAGTTGTGTCCTGGGCCAGCGGGCGCAGGCCCAGGGGCAGCCCTGCAGGGGTGGGCAGGTCGAGTACGGCGTCGCCGCGCAGCAGCAGAGGTGCCGGATGGCCGCACGACAGTGCTTGGGTGCGCCCGTCGGGGGCGATCTCCATCAGGAAGACCGTCACGAATTCCTCGGCGTCGTCCAGGAAGCGCCGCAGGCTCGTATCGAGTGCACCGGCCAGGCGTTCGAGGTTTGGGCGATCGTACGCGGCCTCGTGGAACGAGCCGAGCACCGCCGAGACGGTGGCCACGGCGTCCATGCCCTTCCCGCGCACATCGCCGATGAGGGTGCGGACGCCGAACTCGGTATCGGCGACGGCGTAGAGGTCGCCGCCGATATGTGCGTGCTCGGCGGCCGCCTGGTAGCGGGCGGCTGTGTGGAACTGCCCGACGATGGGGGGCGGTGGGCGCAACACCGCCCGCTGTGCCGCCTCGGCGACGGAGCTGATCTGGAACAGGCGGGACATGGCCTCTTCCCGGCGGTGGACGGTGAAGCAGCCCAGGGCCGCGATGGCGCAGATCATCAGTGTGGTTCCGATCGCGGCACCGATACGGTGGTCGACCTCTACGAACGTCCAGCGGGTGGCGACGGCCAGCCCGGCGGCACCGGTGATCATCCCCGGGCCGAAGGCCAGCGCCAGTACCGCGGGAAGGGCGACCAGGATGGAAGGCATGGAGTAGATCGGGATGCCGAATTGCAGGCCGATCACGACTCCGTACAGCACGATCGCTGTCCCCAGTGCGGCGGCGCGGGTGACTGCTGCCGCGTCTCGCGCTTGGATGCCCCATCCGCCCTGGATCCTTGCCATCCACAATCTCCTGGACCTTGCCTCGCCTGCTCGGGCATGGTCCCTGTCCGGGCCGTGCCCCTGGTGTCCGCCGGTGTCGCCTCCGAGACGGCCGGCCCCCTGCGCGGCGGCAGTGGGGGCTCGTGCGCTCGTGTCAGTTGAGGGGCGAGCAGTAGGCGAACCAGCCGCGGCCTGGAGTGGTACGGATCCAGCGGCCCTCGGCACCTTCGGGTTGCTCGGGGCCGAACCACAGGTCAACGCTGTCGGCATGGTCGGATGTGAGGTCGCCGAAGAGGCAGCACAGCGCTGCCTGGGCCTGCGGCGTGTCCACCTCGGAGCGGGAGCGTGCGTCGTAGCAGGCGAGGACCAGAACAGGGCCGGGCGGGGACGGTGAGGCGGTAGGTGCGGCCGCCGTCGAGGTAGGCGCCGTCGGCGTCGCGGTGGCCCAGCCAGTACAGGGAACGCCGAGCGGTTGTCCACGCCGCCCACCTCGCGCGTACGCACGTGCTCCAACCCCACGACTGCCCTCCAACGGCCGGGACACACTCGACCGTCCCAGGCTCGCGGAGCGCTACCCCTTCCGCACGCGACCAGGGCCGAACCGGTGACGGCGCGCTGCGCCCAGACGGCCCCCCGGGCCACTGGCCCGATGCCGGTGTCAGGGGCGCAGCCGCCCGGTCGGCGGTGGGGTCGGGTCACCGGAGCGGATACGCAGGGCGCAACGTCGGCGGCGTCGCGCTCTGCCCGATCCGCTGGACACGCGTCGCGACGCTGGGCGTGCGGCTGGGTGGGCTCTGCCTCGCCCAGGGCGCGCCGAGATCTGCCAGCCCGAAATCGATGACCGCCTGAGATCGCGGTCAACCCTTCCCCAGGTCGGGAACGCCGTCTGCGGCGGCTGGCTCGATCCCCGCCGTCGGGGACGCGATCTGAGTCCGTGACGTGCATCCCAGCTTGGCCAAGATGCGCTCCACGTGCACGTCCACCGTCCGCTTGGAGATGACCAGTTGCGTGGCGATCTCCCGGTTCGTGAGACCGCCGGCGACCAGCGCGGCGATCTGACGCTCGCGTTGGGTGAGGTTGTCCGTGCTGAGCGGGGTGGGCGGTACGACGAGGCCGGGAACCGTATCGTCGTCCGACAGGGCGAAGGCCACCAGGCGCTCCCGTGACAGGCCCGCACCGTGGCGTCGCCATTGGTCGAGCGCCTCGGCCCCGAGGGCCTCGCTCGCCGTGGTGACGGCCTGCGAGTGGAGCGTGGTCAACAGCGGGTTGCCCAGCGCGCGACGCCGGTCGAGCAGGTGGAACTGGGCGTCCACGGCGCCGAGGATGAGGGCGGCCCGGTGGGGGCGCCCCTGTGCCACGGCCGTCCATGCGATCACGTCCAGCGTGACGCCCAGGCTGGAGACCCCGTCACGGAGGTCGTGCAGTGCGACGGACCGGCGGCCGGCTTCCTGGGCGGCGTCGACGTCGCCCGCGGCCAGCTGGGCTACCGCCATGTAGCCGTAGGCGCAGCCTTGGAGGTAGCTCTCCTGGCTGTCCTCGCCGGCCAGCCGTTTCACCTCCTCGAGGATCGGGATGGCTGCCCCTGGTTGGCCGCCCAAAGGGTGGGCCATGCCCAGGCGCAGGGTCGCCATCGCGATGTCCAGCGCGGTGCCGGTGGTCCGGAGCTCGGCCAGGGTGGGAGTGAGGTCTGCCACCGCCGCCTCGCGCTCCCCGAGGAACGCGGCTGCTTGGCCGGCGCACAGTCGGGCGAGAGCGGCCAGGCGCGGGTCGCCGAGCTGCTCGGCGTGCTGTCGCATCTCGCCGGCCAGTTGCGTCGCCGTGGTGTGGTCGCCCTGCAGGGCGGCGAACGTGGACGCCCACTGCAGCGCCTGCGCGGACTCGCGAGTCGTGGCTGCCTGCTGGGTGAACGCCAGGCCCAGCCAGTGGCTGGCTTCGGCGGGCTGTCCCGAGCACAGCCAGTACGGCCACATGGCAGCGGCTGCCGGCAGTAGGGCGCCGTCGGCGTGGGCGTACTCCAGCACGGCGCGCAGGTTCTCGCGCTCCGGGAGGAGCGCCCGATGGTGCGTGGCCTGTTCGGAGGTGAAGAACTGCTCCGCGAATGCGCCGAGGCGGCTTTGGTAGTAGACGGTCATGCGGGTGGCCACCGTGGCGGTCTCGTCGCTCTTGCCGAGCATCTCGATGCCGAATTCGCGGATGGTGTCCAGGAGTTGATAGCGGTCACCGGTGCGGTACACGACCGACTTGTCGACCAGTCCGAGTACGGCCTTGCGGCCGCTGTCCAGGAGGGCGAAGCTCTCCTGGAGCCGCGCGGCGAGCTGCGCCAGGGGCAGCGCCCTGAGCCGCACAGCGGTCAGCTCGATGGCCAGCGGGATGCCATCCAGGCGGCGGCACAACGCCGCCGCGATCTCGCGTTCACTGTCGGTGAACTGAAGGCCGGGAACGGCCACGGCCGCACGTTGTTCGAACAGCTCGAGTGCATCACCGCTGTCAGCCCCACCTGACAACCCCAGGGGAACGACTGGCAGTACGTACTCGCCAGGTACGTCGAGGGCCTGCCGACTGGTTACCAGGATTCGCAGCCGCAGCGCCTGCGACAGCAGGAGCTCGGCAAACGGTGCACAGGCGCCAACGAGGTGTTCGCACGTGTCGAGAACGATCAGGAGCTCACGCTCGGCCACGTAGGCCATGACCTTGTCGATCGGGGACTGGCCGTCCTGGACGGGCACATCCAACGCGTCAGCCACCACCGTCGGCAGCAGGTCCGGGCTCTTGAGACCGGACAGCTCGGCGAGCCGTACACCATCGGCGATGTCGGGGCTGGCTTCAGCCGCAGCCCGGAGCCCGAGTCGACTCTTGCCGACCCCTCCTGGGCCGACGAGGGTCAGCAGCCGTGCGTGCGCCAGCAGTCGACGTACTTCCGCCAGGTCGTCGACCCGGCCGACGAAGCTCGTCAGTTCGGTGGGCAAGTGTCCTGGGCGCCGCCATGTTGTTCCCGACTGCACCACGCGCCTCCAGTGTCGACTGTGCGTGCACAGTACCCAACCGGGCGTTACGGTACGTCAATTCACTGCGTCTGAGGTACGGAGCGGTGGACGAGGCCCTGGACGACTGCCGAGCGTGCCGTGTGCGACCTGGCCGACCAGGGACCTGGCGGCTGGGCCGATGCGGCGTTCCACTCCGTCCGCGCGCTCGCACACGTCCACAACCGCCCCCCGGTGCGGTCGCCGGCCCCACGGCGCTGCCCGTCGAACGCGACCACGGAAACGGCGACGGAGCCGTCTACGCCTCGAGCTGATGGTGTGGATCCCCTCGACGTGCACGTGGAGCGCGTCTTGGCCAGGCTCGGGTCGTCCCGCACGGCAACCTGGTACCCACGCTGCTGCGCACGGTAAGTGGTCATGACGCTGACGGAGCGACATGTCTGGTGCGGCGACCGCGCAGACTCCGACCCGCATCGTCCGCCGTATGTATTCGCCGACGTGTTCGTACGCATCGCGAACTGGAGTGGACCTGCTCGCGCTGCGCCACCAGTTGCGACGGCCCGCGTTGAGATTGCCGTAAGAACACAGCGTTCGTGTGCGTCGAGGCCCAAGGGTGGGGTCGACTCGCATGCGTCACACCGGGAGCGAAGCACTGTGATCAGCAACGCCTTTGGGGCGGACGATGCCGCCCGGCACCCGGAGCCGGTGGATGACGCGCTCATCGGGCGGACCGAGGAGGCGGCCGAACTGGGTGCGCTGCTTGGCGCGCACCGGCTGGTGGCGGTTGTCGGCCCGGCCGGGGTGGGTAAGAGCGTGCTGGCCGCGCGGGCCGTCGCAGGCGGCCAGTTCGGGAAGCGGCCCTTGTGGGTGCAGTGGCCCGGTACACCCACCGCAGCCGATCCGGCGGCCGCCTTGCGGGCCGCCCTGCTCGACCCGCGGCCGGGGCGGATCGACGATGCCGTGGCGCGGCTCGGCGAGTGGGCCGGGCGTCGCGAGGTCGGTGTGTACCTCGACGACATCGACCCCGTGCACCGTGGTGTGGTGCAGCTGGTCCATCGGGTGCTGGATCGGCTTCCCGGGCTCCGGCTGCTGGTGACCTGCCGGCGCCCGCTCGGGTACGGCGATGAGGGCGTGCTGCGGCTCGGGCCGCTCCGCCACGAGCCGGTCGGCGGCCAGAACGCAACGCCTGCCGCGCAGCTGTTCATCCGCAGCGCACGCCGCGCCCGGCCCACCTTCACCGTCGACGCCGCGACGCAGCGGGCCGTGGACGACATCTGCCGGCGCCTGGGCGGTCTGCCGCTCGCGGTCGAGCTGGCCGCCCGCCAACTCACCGCACTGGAGGTCACGGAGCTGGCCGGACGACTACGCCACGGCCAGAGCTGGCTCGCCGATCCGGCCGCGCCGCTGGCTCGTCACGGCTCCCTGCGCCAGGCGATGGCAGCGGTGTACGAGCAGTGCGACGAGCCGCTTCGCAAGGTCTGGAGCAGGGCCAGCGTCTTCGCGAGCAGCTTCAGCGAGGCGGGCGCCTCGTTCCTGTGCTCCGATGAGGAACTCACGGCGTCGGTGGTGCCAGGTTGTCTCACCCAGCTGGTGGCGCATGGCGTCCTGGTGCCCACCGCCGACCCGAGGAGCTGCGCCGCGGTGCGCTACCGGATGACGCCTGCGGCACGCGACTACGGACGCGAGAGCCTGACGGGGGCCGGCGAGGCCGAGATTGCGAAGGAACGATTCTTCGTCCACGCCCGGCAGACCGCCAGCGTGGCGAACCACCTGTGGAGTTGCGGAAGCCAGCCCCAAGCCGTCCAGCTCGTACGGGACGAGCTGGACAATCTGCGCGCCGTGCTCGACGCCCGGCCCGAGCAGGCCGACCACCGCGTCACGGCCCTGGAGATCGTGGTCAACGTGTGGTTCTGGTGGGTGGTCTACGACACCGACCAGGCGGGGCACCGCTACCTGCGCCGCCTCCTGCCCCCAGACGCGCCATCCTGCTCCGCTGACGTCAACGCCCACTGGCTCGCCGCCTGGCTCACCGGCCCCACCCACGCACAGGACGCCGATGCCCTGCTCAGCCGCGCCTGGCCGGTGGCGGTCCTGGCCGGCGACAGCGCCGCCAGCGGCCGCACCGCCCACGTCCAGGGCCTCATCGCCTGGCAGCGAGGGGACGCGGAGGCGGCCGCGCAGCTGTTCGGCGACGCCGCGCAAGCCGTCCCGCTCCACGCCCCGGGCGGACCCTCGGCCGCGGTCAGCCGCACGCTCCTCGCCCTGGTCCTGGCCGCAACCCGCCCGGCTCGCGCGCGCCAGACCGCCCGCCGGGTGCTGACCGAGCCCGGCGTACGAGGCGATACCTGGGCGTGCTTCCTGGCGCGCTACGCGCTCGCGCACCTCGACCATCAAGCGGGCCGCTCCGCCCGCGCCTGGCGGCGCACCCACCGGATGCTCGCCGATCTGGACGAGCAGACACCCACCTCGCAGGGCGCGCTGGTGCTGCACCGACTCCTCGACGACATCGCAGCCGGACGTCCAGCCACCGCGCAGCCCGTACTGCCCGCGGTGCACGGCCTCCTCGCGTCGTCCTCGCCTGCGCCAAGCGCGGCGCTGGCGTAGGCGGATCCGGTGCCGCGGTTGCTGCGCGCCCAGCGACGGCACAGCGCCGCACGGCGGACCCAGAGGAGAAATACGTATACCTATGGTCGGCCCATTCGTCACCTGGCAGGACAAACGCTGTAACCCTGGGGCTAGCGCAGCAAAGCCCCCCACGACGCCTTGCTGCGTGGCCGCTCGTCTCCATCAGCCCGGGACGGCCCGGCCGTCCGGCTGCCCTGTCGGCGGGGCAGCCGCATCTCCAATGGCGCGGCGTACTGGCGTACGGCTGATGTGCTGGTGTGTCGTGCGGTCGTGTCGCGCCTTATCGAGCGGCTCGACCTGATGACCAGGCCCTCATCCGAACCCTGCCTCCGTGGGAGCGGCGCGTCCCACGCCCTCGGCCGAAGGCCGCCCTCGGGAGCTTGACCGAACTACAGATACCCGGGCCCGCCCGTGCCGATGAACCGCTTCACGGACCGGCCGAGAAGGTCCAGGAACTGCCGTAGGTCGACTGCCACTTTGTCGAACTCGGCTTCGTCCAGCGATGCCGACCGCGTCCGAAACACAGCGCCGCGGGAATCGCTGACGAAAAGCAGACCGCCGCCGTCAGAGGCGAGCACCAAACCGGACGGCTCGCGCCCGTCGTCCAAGCCGACAGCTCCGTTCTCCTCGAGGTAGTCAAGGACGTCCGTTGCTGAATGAACGAAGTAGGCGTTGCCGACGTCGGCCAGTTCGACTTCGCCGATGCCGGCATAGAAGGTCAGCAGGTCGACGTGGGCAAGCCCCGTTCACCTCAAGGCGCTCACCACCTCTTCATCGCCGTCGCTGGCCAGCCGGATCTCATTGGTGCCGGGCGTGAAGCCGTGGGTGGCCTCGAAGCACGCCCGTGACTGTCGCACGGTCGAGTGCTGGCGCTCACGGCCCCTGAAGGTCCGCAGGGCCCGGTCTGACTGGCCAAGACCGGCAGCACGGCACCGGCCCTCGGGGGTCGGCACTCTCCCCCTACGCGCCCGCGCGCTGCCGTGCCGCCAGTGCGTGTGCGGCGTCCCGGGTCGCCGGGTACAGGTCGCGGTACAGGGTGAACAGTTCGTCGTACAGCGTTGTCGTCCGGGGGTCGGGCTCCACCGTGGACACCACCGGGTTCCAGTTCGCGATGTCCGGCGGCTTCGCGCGTCCTGTGCCCGACGCTGCGAGGAACGCGTCGCCGTAGGCGGCGCCGATGAGGTGGCGGGGGATGTCCTGGGGGCGGCCTGTGACGTCCGAGACGATGCGGGTCCACAGCTCCCGTGCGCCGCCACCCACCGCGATCAGACGGCGGGGGTGGCCGCCTGCCTGCGTGATCGCCTCCAGGTTGTGCCGTACGCCGTAGGCGGTGGATTCCAGCGCCGCCCGGTAGAGGTGGCCTCGGCCGTGGCGCAGGGTGAGGCCGTGGATCAGGCCGCGTGCGTCGGGGTCGAAGAGCGGGGTGCGTTCGCCGGCGAAGTACGGGAGCATCAGAAGGCCGTCGGCCCCCGCGGGTACCTTCGCCGCCTCGGCGGTGAGGGTGGCGTAGTCCGCGCCGGTGAGGTCGCGCAGCCAGCCCGTCACCGCGCCCGAGGTGGCCATGCCCGCCGCCAGGCAGTATGTGCCGGGGAAGACGCCCGCCGTGCCCCAGAGGTTCGGGCTGCCGACCGGCTCCTCGACGACGTTCACGAGGAACATCGTGGTGCCGTACATCAGCATCAGGTCGTGCGGCGCGGTGGCGCCGACCGCGGTGGACTCCGCCCACGCGTCGATCGTGCCGGCGACGACGGGGATGCCCGCGGGCAGCCCTGTCGCGGCCGCCGCCTGCGGTGTGACGTGTCCGGCGATGTCGGCGGGCCACAGCAGGTCGGGCCACTCCAGTCCGGGTGCGATCTCCTCGCAGCGGTCGGCGATCCAGTGCTGTCCGCGCAGGTCGGATAGGGGGGTGCACTGGCTCGCCGAATGGTGGTCGAGGACGTAGGCGCCGGTGATGCGGTGGACGAGCCAGGAACTCGCCATGAACCAGCGCCGGGTCCGCCCATAGACCTCGGGCTCGTGACGCCTGAGCCATTCCAGCTTGGGTCCCACGGCCTGTGTGGTCAGCGGGGAGCCGCAGCGTTCGATCACGTCCGCGCCGTACCGTGCGGTCTGTGCCGCGATCTCCTCACCCGCGCGGGTGTCCACGCCGTACAGGATGGCCGGGCGCAGCGGTTCGCCCGCCGCGTCGGTGGGCAGCAGGCAGGGGCCGATGCCGCTGATGCCGATCGCGTCGACGGGTTCGGTGTCCGCCGCGCGCAGGAGTTGCGCGGTCAGGGCGCGAAAGCCGTCCCACCATACGGCCGCCGCGTCGTGCTCGACCCAGCCCGGGCAGGGGCTGGAGGTGCGGTGCTCGCGCACGGCCTGCGCCACGAGCGTGCCGTCGGCGCGTACGAGGACGCCCTTGGCTGACGACGTACCGATGTCGATGCCCAGGAGGAGTCCCATGGTGATCCAGCTCCTTGTCGGTGGCGCGGCGGTGGCGGTGGCCAGGCGGGGTGGACAGCTGTCAGGACGGCGAGTCGACCTCCAGGTCCAGCAGGCCCGGTGTCGCAGGTCGCGAGGTGCTCGACGGCGCGTCCAGGTAGAACAACGCGGTGGAGGCGATGTCGTCGTGGTTGGCACGGTAGCGGTGCGGCAGGCCGTTGCCGTGGCCGTGCGCGATGCCCAGACATTGCACGGTCACCCGCAGGTCCTGCTGGAAGCGCACCGGGTCCAGGACGTGCCAGCGGTACATCCCGAAGCGCTGCTGGCTGGCGTACAGCCCGTCGGGGCGCAGGATCTGGTTCAGGCCGAGGTAGGGGGTGCTGTACGCGGTGTATCCCTGCCCCTTGACGTCGAAGTTCCAGGCGCCGCCGAAGTAGTCCTCGGTGCCCGTACCGCAGATCGTCGGCCACTCGCGGTCGCCGTCGAGGTAGAACTTGACCTCGCCCTCCCCCCACCAGCCGGGGCTGTTGACGCCCCAGGCGAGGTACGTCCCGACGTACGAGCCCTGTCCGGTGACGCCGTCGAGCAGCGTGTGGTCGGCGCCGGTCCGCACCGGGTTGCTGCGGCGCCACTGCGCGTGGAAGTAGGCGGCATCGCCGGCCACCTCGCCGAGTTCGTAGTCGATCTGGTAGTACAGCGTCATCTGCTCGGCCGCCAGGTTCTCCAGCGTGACGCGCGCCTTGCGGCGGAAGGGCATCGGCCAGTACGCGTTGAAGCCGCCGTTGGGGTTCGCGGCCACCGGGACGGAGGAGACCTGGCTGAAGACGTTCCAGCCGTTGCAGAAGAAGTCGCCGAGGGGGACCTCGACGGCGGGTGCCTCCTCGCCCTCCCAGTGGATCCGCAGCAGGCTGGCGCGCCAGGCCGCGTGCGGCGCGGTGGTGCACCACAGGTGCCGCAGGGTGCCCGGTCCGTCGATGTCGGCGAGGACCGCGGTCTCGCCGGGCGCGATGTCGATGCTCGGGGAGACCTTCCAGCCCTGGCCGAGGCGGCTGGCCGCGCGGGCTCCGGTGCCTTCGGTCGCCATACCGCCGGCGCCCTTGGTGCCGGTGAAGTTCTCGGGGCTGATGGACCGGCTCACGGCGGAGCTGGTGCGGGCGAGGTCGTCCAGGCCGAACAGGGCGCTCATCAAGCCTCCGCTACGAAATCGTTTTCTTGCACTTGTTGGGCCTAGGACCCGGTCAAGTGATCAGGACTTCTTGAAATCCATTTCATCGGAACGTAGAGTTCGGGTCCGGACGCTGTCAAGACTCCGGCAAGCGCCTGCCGACCCGGGCTGGTTGCGACAGATCGGCGGCGGGCGCGACAGATCCGCGCCGGATGCGACAGATCTGCGGCGGACGCCGCGCATCGGGCAGGGACCGGCGAGAATCGACAGCAGGGGCGGACACGCGGCAACGCGCGTGCCGGACGAGAGGCTTCGCGTGGGAGACGTGACGACGATCAGCGATGTGGCCCGCGCCGCGGGGGTTTCCCCGGCGACGGTCTCGCGTGTGTTCAACGGCGGCCGGGTCACGCCCGAGCGCGCGGAACGGGTCCGCAAGGTCGCCGCGGAGCTGGGCTTCGCGCCGAACCGGGTGGCCCGTTCGCTGCGTACCCAGCGGGCCAGCGTGATCGGGCTGATCATCCCGGACATCGAGAACCCGTTCTTCACCTCCCTCGCCCGCGGGGTGGAGGACGCGGCCCAGCAGACGAACCTGTCGGTCGTGCTCTGCAACTCCGACGAGGACGTCGCCAAGGAGCAGCGCTATCTGGCGATCGCCGCCGCGGAGCAGATGGCGGGCGTCATCGTGGCCGCCGCCTCCCGCAACCGCACCGACCTCTCCGCCCTGTCCGGTCGCGGCATGCCCGTGGTCGCCGTCGACCGGCGTCCGCGGGGCGCCTCCGTCGACGCGGTCATGGTCGACAACCAGCACGGCGGCGAGGAGGCGACAGCGCATCTGCTGAGCCGGGGCTATCGCCGGATCGCCTGCATCGCCGGCCCGGAGGGTGCCTCGACCTCGGAGGAGCGTCTCGCCGGCTACCGGGCGGTGATGCGCGACCATCTGCGCGAGACGGGCGGCAAGCTGCCTGGCGAGTGGGTGCGGCACGGCGACTTCCGGGTCGAGGGCGGGCGCGCGGCGATGGCGGAGCTGCTGGCGCTGCCCGAACCGCCGGACGCGGTCTTCGTGGTCAACAACCTGATGACGGTGGGCGCGCTGGAGGCCCTGCGCGAGGCGGACCGGGAACCGCCGGGCGTCGGCGTCGTGTCCTTCGGTGACGTGCCCTGGGCCTCTCTCGTGCGGCCGTCGCTGTCGACGGTCCAGCTGCCGGCGTACGACCTGGGCTGGACGGCGGCCGGTCTGCTGCAGGACCGGATCGCGGGGGTGGTCAAGCCGCTGCAGACGGTGGTTCTGCGTACGTCGCTGCAGATCCGCGACTCCACCGCGGGCCCGCTCGCGGGGGCGGCGGGCTGAGGCGCGCACCGCCTCAGCCGAGGACCACGTCCCCGCGTCCCTCACCGCAGCACGACCCTGAACCCCTCCCCCGCCGCCGACCCCGCGTACCGCGCCTGGCCGTCCGCCACCTCGACCACGCCCACGACGTCTCCCGCGAAGACCGGCCACCGGCCCGGCAGGGCGTCCAGTTCGATGGTGCGCTCCACCGCGTTCACCACCGTCCGCGGCCAGGCGTGGGCCAGGCCGAAGGACGCCATCGAGCGGACGTAGTGGCTGCCGCATTCGACCTCGTCGAACGGGTTGCGGCGGCGTCCGGTGTGGCGGGCCCGGGCGTCGGCGACCAGTCCTTCGGCGAGGTCGTGGTCGCCCTGGACGGCCAGGGCGATGGCGGCGGTGTACTCCAGGCCCGTCCACACCTCGTTGCAGTACGGGAACGGCCGCGGCGGCCGGTCGCGGTGCGGGTAGCTGCAGTTGAGCAGCCCGCGTTCGTCGCCGAGGGCGTAGCTGCGCAGGTGGTTGACGTGGGTGTGGAAGTCGGTGCGGTGGTTGTGGCGTACCACGCTGCGCATGGCGGTCGCGGTGTGTGCGGGGTCCAGGTGCGTGTCGAGGCCGGACAGGACGGCCAGGGCGTGGCCGGCCAGCTGGTCGCTCATGCAGCCGGTGCCGATCTGGAAGTCGGGGTCTTCCAGATCGTCGGAGCCCATGTCGGGGCTGTCGCCGTCGTAGCGGATGCGCAGTCCCTCGGCGATGCGGTCCGCGGAGCCCGGCGGCAGCACCTGGTGCTCGTAGTACTCGCCGTTGAAGAGCTCGCCGTCGGTCCGGGCGGCGCCCGAGGCCAGCAGCTGCGTACAGGTCTCGGCGAAGTCCTTGTCGCCCACGGCGCTGGCCATGGCGGCGCAGGCTGCCAGTGCCGCCAGGTACCAGGACTGGTTGATGCCGCTGGGGCCGTAGTACTCGACGTCGCTGGTGCTGTGCTGGCAGCCCTCCATCACCCCGTCGCGGTCGGCGTCCCAGCCGCCCGGGATCCAGGCGAACTCCATGGCGCGGCGCGCGCGGGACCACAGTGCGGCGAGCAGGTCGTCGCGGCCGGTGAGGCGCCAGGTGCGCAGCAGCCGTACCAGGGCGCCCATCTGGCCGTCGGCGGCGGCGGTGCGCCAGCCGGTGCCCTGGGTGTCCAGCGGCAGGCCGGCGCGGAAGCTCATCAGCCCGCGCTCGTCGAGGGAGTGGACGAACTCGACCTGGCGCATGGACCAGGCAAGGTCGGGAAAGAGCTGCTCCAGCGCGTACTGGTAGTTCCACACGTGGGTGCAGCTGCCGTGGCAGCTGCCGTGGTCGGTGTTGCAGCCCTCCCAGCCGAGGAAGGTGCCGTCGGCGATACGGAAGCAGGTGGGCGACTTCAGCACGGCGACGTTGGACAGGACGGCGTCCTGCACGCTCGCGGGCAGGCTGGAGGACGTGACGGTGTGCACGTAGCGGTGCGTGGCTTGTTCGTACTCCGCCAGTCGCGGCAGCACCTGGCGCACCACGTCGACGGCGTCGGTGAAGCGTGCGGTGTAGTGGTTGCCGACGAGGTCGGCGCTGTGGCCGAAGACCGGCGGCGGCTGGAAGTCGTGCCGCCAGCCGCGGCGGTTGGGGAAGTGCCAGGCCAGCAGGAAGGTGAACTCGGCCGCCGCGCCGGGCGGGAGCTGTTCGGTGACGACCAGGGAGCCGGTCGGTACGCGTGCGCCCGCGTCCGGTTCCTCGAGCGCGCCGTCGGTGGTGAAGTCGTCCCAGAAGTCGAGCAGTGAGTCGCCCCAGGACCGTTTCGCCCAGTTCAGCCGCCGGCTGCTGACGCGGTCCGCGACCACGGCCAGGGCCAGGGTGCCCCAGGTCTCGTCGTCGGCGGGGACCTGGGTGGAGGTGCCGGCCAGGGCGGTGGCGCCGTCCAGGGCGATCTCCGCGAAGGCGTTGCCGACCGGCTCCCCGCGGCCGATGACGTTGTGCATGCTGCCGCAGAGGCTCGCGGTCACCGGCCGGCTGGAGGTGTTGGTCAGGCGTACGCGGTAGAACAGGATCGGCAGTCCGCTGGCGTCGGCGTCGCCCGGCACCAGGGGGTTGTACGCCTGCACGGTGGCCTGGACGGGCAGCTGGGGGTCGGTGAGGTGGACCTGCCCGAAGGGGTACGCGGCGGCGAACTCGCCGGTGCGGAAGCGCGGCAGCCCGTGCAGCGGCGAGGGGCTGCCGTGCGGTCCCGCGTACTCGCCGTCCAGCAGGGCCGACTCCAGTACGCGGGTGTGGGTGCCGGTGGCGTCCTGGGTGCGCACGCAGAAGAAGGACTGCGGGGTGAAGCCCTTGCCGGGACGGTTGAACAGCTCCCAGTCCAGGAGCTGTCCGCGGCCGCCGAGGCTGATGCAGCCGGTCCCGATACCGCCGACGGGCAGGGCGATGCGGGCGAGGTCGGCGCCGCGGTAGCGGCGCAGGACGGGCCAGGTGGCGGGCTGTGTGGTCACTTGAACCCCGAGATGCGTACGCCGTTGACGATGAACCGCTGGAAGATCAGGAACAGCACGATCGTGGGCAGCGAGGCGAGGGTGGAGCCGGCCATCAGCATGCCCCAGTCGTTCGAGCGGGAGGTGCGGTAGTCGGCCAGGAACTGCATGATCTGCGTCAGGTCGGGGTCGCTGATGGTCAACACCGGCCAGACGTAGGAGTTCCAGAACGCCAGGTAGAAGAAGATGCCCATGACCACGAACGGCGGGCCCGACTGCGGCAGGAAGATGCGGGTGAAGATCTGCCAGCGGGTCGCGCCGTCGATCAGGGCGGCCTCCTCGACCGCGGTGGGGAAGCCCAGATAGAACTGCCGCAGGAAGAACATCTGCGCCGACGACGCGACGCCCGGGATGATCAGGACCGCGAGGGTGTCGAGCATGCCGAGCTTGGAGACGACCACGAAGGAGGTGAGCAGGATCGCCATCATCGGGACGAACATGGGGATCAGGCAGTAGACCCACCACAGGCGTTTCCCGGTGAACTCCAGGCGTGCGAAGGCGTACGCGGCCGTCGCGTTCACGATCAGGCTGAGGACCGTGAAGATGAGCGCGCCCAGGAAGGTGACGAGCATCGCCCGCGCGAAGTCCGGATCGCGTGCGATGGCGGTGTAGTTCTCGAACCGCCACACCTCGGGAAAGAACTGGAAGGGTGAACGCAGCACTTCGGTCTTGCTCTTGAAGCCCGCGATGGCCATCCATGCCAGAGGGAACAGGACGCTCGCGCCGATCAGCAGGACGAGCACCGCGGACGAGGTCCGCCGGATTACGGAGGTGTTCATGTGCCGCCCTTAGCGCTCAGCCGTCGATGGATTTCTCGGACTTGATGAACCGGAAGATGAGCATGGATATGGTCCCCAGCACGACGAAGAGCAGCAGCGCGGCGGTCAGCGAATAGCTGGTGGCGTACGGGGTGGCGTCGCGGAAGCTGTTGAAGATGAAGAGGTTGGGTGTGGTCGTCGAGCCGACGGGTCCGCCCTTGGTCATGACGAGCGGGAGCTCGAACTGCTGCAGGCCGGCGACGAATCCGGTCACCGTCAGATAGAGCAGTACGTTCTTCAGCAGCGGGATCGTGATGTGCCAGGTGCGCCGCAGGAAGCCGGCGCCGTCGAGCTGCGCGGACTCGAAGTAGCTCTCCGGGATGTCCAGCAGCGCCGCCAGCAGGATCAGCGTGGTGAGGCCGAAGCCGAGCCACAGCGCGGGCACCGTGATCGCCGGCAGGGCCCAGCCGGTGTCCTGCAGCCAGCCCACGGGTTCGATGCCGACGAGGCCGATCAGCCAGTTGACCAGGCCTTCGTCCTGGTACATGAACATGTAGAGGAGTGAGGCGATCACGATGGAGATCACGGCGGGCAGATAGACGACGGTCTTGACGAAGGACGCGGCGCGGGTGCCCAGGGTCTTGATGAAGCTGGCGAGCAACAGCGCCACGGCCAGGCCACCGGGCACGACGATCGCGGTGAAGTACAGGCCGCGCCGGACCGACGCCCAGAACTCCGGGTCGGTGAGCACGAACCTGTAGAACTTGAAGCCCACGAACGTCGAGCCCTTGTAGAAGTTGATCTCGTACAGGCTCAGATAGACGGAGTACACCAGGGGCCAGAACACGAAGACGCCCAGGAGCACCACCATCGGCGCGATCATGAGATACGCCGTCTTGTTGTCCTTGCGCCCGGCACCGCCCTGCCGCTGCCGCCTTCGTACGGCGGGCCCCCCGCGGTCGTGCGCCGGGGCCCGTACGGAGGTCCTCATCCAGCACGCGATGGCCGAACTGCGCACCGGCCGCACGTCGTTCGTGATCGCCCACCGCCTGTCGACGATCCGC